>DAOVIY010000076.1 GCA_030673525.1 bacterium
AATTCATTGATAAGAAATTAGAAGAAAAAATGAAATTGGTGCGCGAGATTGTAGCAAAAGGATTATCCCAAAGAGCAAAAGCAGGGATAAAAGTCCGCCAGCCCCTAAACAATTATCAGTTGTCAATTATCAGTAATCAATTAGACAAAGAACTTTTAGGATTGATTAAAAATGAAGTAAATGTGAAAAAAATCACCTTTGGTAAAACCTTTAAATTAGACATAAAAATTACCCCAGTATTGAAAGAAGAAGGAATAATCAGAGAAATTATTCGTAATATTCAAGAAATGAGAAAAAAAGCCGGCTATAAGCCAAAAGACAAAGTTTTAATCAGGTATACTGGAGATGAAGGGCTGAAGAAAATTTTAGAAAGAAATAAAAAGACAATTTTAAAAGAGATTGTGGTTAAAGACCTTTTAGAGGGTGATAGGCCAAAAAGAGTTTTTGATATTGAGAAGACCTTTAAAATAGAAGGCCAGGAACTCTGGCTCGGAATCAGAAAAATTTAGTAATATGCTAAAAGAGCAGTAACTAAATGTCATGAATAAATTTTTGTCATTAGTGATGTTGAAATTGAGAAATGATTTTTATCAGAATTACGATTGTTCTTATAACGGATTAATATCAAGACATACATCTCCTACAATGTATAATGGAAAACCTTATGATTTACCTTTTTTAGAAATTGGAACGAAAGATTGCAAGCATGCTGAATTTGGCGGATGCACAATGTGTAATTTTGGCAAAGACGAGAAAATAAATGAGAACAAAATAATTAAACAATTAGAAATAGCTTTTGAAATATGCAGAAAAAAGCCGTTTGTTCATATGGCTGTTTGCGGTTCAACATTTGATGATTGGGAATTTTCGCCGTTGGTTAGAAAAAAAATGTTTGAGTTGGCAAATAAATGCGGGTATCTCGAATATTTTGGAACCGAAAGTAGGCCTGAAGATATTACACCAGAGAAGCTTGAGGAAGCAAAAAGTATTTTAGGCGATATTAAACTTTCAATTGGAATTGGTTTTGAGAGCAGTAATTTTTTTATTAGAGAATGTTGTGTAAATAAAGGATTGAAAAAAGGTGATTTTTTGACATCAGTCAATCTTTTAAAGAAATATAACATAGACCAAGAAATTCATGTGATATTAAAACCGCCTTTTTTGACAGAAAAAGAAGCTATTGAAGATTCTATAAAAACTATTAAATATGTAATAAATGAGCTTAAAGTCTATGTGATTTTTATTCCAGTAAACATGAGAATAGGTGGAACTTTAACAAAATGGCTTAATGAGAAAGGTTTATATAATATTCCGATGCTTTGGAGTGTTTTAGAAGTTATAATGGCTTTATCTGAAAAAGAATTGGAAAAATTTATAATTCCCGCTTTTGAAAGCAGTTATACTCTTCAGCAAGTTTCTGAAAATTGTGATAAATGCACAAGAAGAATAAGAGAATTAATACTTAATTTCCAATATACTAAAAATAAAAAATTTATTGAAGGAGCAATGAATATCAAATGCGGGTGCAAGGATATTTGGAAAGAAAGATTAAAAGAGAAAGCGCTTCCATTGCGAGAAAGAATAATCAAAAATTATGAATTTATTGCTAAAGAAATTTTAGGCAATAATTGGTGGATAGAAAATAAAAACTGGGTGGTTGAATACGTGCGTTGTTGTTCGGTATTAAATAGTAAGAAGCAAGAAAAATCTAAAGAATAATAATTTGTTTAAATGTTAGAATGTTTAGATGTTAAAATCTAATTATGGCTGTTCATTATAGGACAAAAGGTTTTTTTATAACAGAAGTTGATAGGGGAGAGTCAGATAAATTATTTGTAGTTTATACAAAGGATTTTGGGAAGTTAAAGATTTTAGGAAGAGCAATTAGAAAGATTAAATCAAAACTAAGAGCTGGGGCGAGAGAGCTTTGCCTATCAGAAGTTGAATTTATTCAAGGAAAAACCCATAAAACCTTGACTGATACTATTTTGATTGATAGCTTTCCAGAACTCAGAAAAGATTTAGAAAAATTAAAAGTTGGCTTTCAGATTAGCAATGTCTTGGATAAATTGGTCAAGGACGAAGAAAAAGACGAGAAAATCTGGGAATTATTAAATGAAACATTTGAAAAATTAAGTAATTATAAATTGTTAATAGTCAACAATCAATTGTTATACCACTATTTCCTTTGGAATCTTCTTTCTCTTTTGGGCTACCAGCCAGAACTTTATAAATGTTCATCTTGTGGAAAAGAATTAAAACCATTTCAGTTATGCTTCAGTCCGGAACAAGGAGGAGTGGTTTGCGACAGGTGTGCTGAAAAAGATTTAATCAAAATAGAGCCTGATACAATCAAGATTTTACGAATAATTCTTCAAAAAGATTGGTCTGTTCTATTAAAATTAAAAGTTGAAGAAAAAGATAAAGAGTTATTAAAAACAATTTCTAAAGATTATCTTTCTTTTGTTTTGGAAAATTTCTGAAAAACTGTTAAGATAAAAATATGAGAAACAAATTGATATTATCTTTAATATTCTTGAGTGTTCTTATAGGAATAACTGGTTTTTGGTATTACCAAAAAAATATTTACTCAAAAGAAATTATAAAATTAGAAAT
>DAOVIY010000038.1 GCA_030673525.1 bacterium
AATTAGAAGCCAGATCTATCAATTCGGATGATGTCAATTTACTATTCCACTTGCTATTAAACATAACTTTAGCTGGATTTTTCCCTGAAAATTTTAAAATTTTACTAGCCTGTTTTTTATAGTTTTTAAGATTTTTTTGAACCTGGGCTTTGGTTAATCTTTTCCTAATTACTGCTTTATCAGTTGGATCACCGATTGTCGCGGTAAAATCGCCGATGAGCATAATGACTTCGTGGCCTAATTTCTGAAATTGGGCTAGTTTTCTTAAAGTAATAGCGTGACCAATGTGTAAACTTGGAGCAGTTGGGTCATAACCACAGTAAAGCCGGATTCTTTTATTGGATTTTAATATCTTCTCCAGCGCTCCAGTGTTGGGATAAATCTTTTCCACTCCTTTCCTCAAAATCTCATCTATTAACTTTTTGTCGGTAATAACCTTGCTCATACCTTTAACATACTATAAAATAATAGTATAATCAAATACCTATGACTCGATACCGGAAACCTAGTCTTTGGACTAGAATAAAATTACGTCTATATAGAACAAGATACCGAAAAAGAAGACAATGGCTGAAGCGGCTTTTTGTTGGGGGGCTTTGGCTTTTTATTCTTGGCTGTATTGGAATCCTATGTGTCTTTGCCTATTATTCTAAAGACCTACCAAGTCCTGAAAAAATCAGCCAAAGACAAATTATCCAATCAACAAAAATTTACGATAGAACCGGCCAAATCTTGCTTTACGATATTCACGGTGAAGAAAAAAGAACAGTTATCAATTTTGACGAAATCCCCCAATACATAAAAGAGGCTACCATCGTATCTGAAGATGATGACTTTTATCATCATTTTGGCTTAGATTTTAAAGCAATAATTCGAGCTCTTTTAGCTAATTTAAAAGGGAAAGGAATAACTCAAGGAGGTTCAACTATTACTCAACAATTCATTAAAAATGCAGTTCTCTCTCCTGAACAAACTTTTACTCGAAAAATTAAAGAAGCAATCTTAGCTATAGGGTTAGAAATAAAATACTCTAAAGATGAAATTCTTGATTTCTATCTAAATCAAGTACCTTACGGCTCTAATGCTTATGGAGTAGAAGCAGCAGCAATGACTTTTTTCGAAAAACATGCCCAGGAATTAACTTTGGCTGAATCAGCTCTCTTAGCTGTCCTGCCTCAGGCCCCAAGCTACTTCTCTCCTTATGGTTCTCGCCCCGAAGAACTAAAAACCTGGCAAGAACGTATTTTGGACAAAATGGCTTCTTTTGGTTATATATCTTTAGAACAAGCCGAGAAAGCTAAAAAGGAAGAATTGAAATTTAATCCCCGAGAAAAAAACATCAAAGCCCCCCATTTTATAATGTATGTCAGAGAATATTTAGATGAAAGATATGGTAGAGAATTTATAGAAAAAGGCGGTTTAAAAGTTTACACTGCTCTTGACTGGGATCTTCAAAAATTAGCTGAAGAAGTAATAACTAAAACTGCTTCTTATAACAAAAAAACGCACAATGCTCATAATGCTGCCTTGGTAGCTATTGATCCGAAAACTGGTCAAATACTAGCCATGGTCGGCTCAAAAGATTATTGGGAAGAATCATCACCTGAGAATTGTATCTCTGGTAAAACTTGTCTTTTTGATCCTAATGTCAATGTAACTATCCGTCTTCGTCAGCCTGGTTCTTCTTTTAAACCCCTTGCTTATGCCACGGCTTTTAAAAAGGGTTTTACTCCAGATACAATGATTTTTGACTTAGAAACTGAATTTGCAGTCAAAGGGGCTGAAAGTTATAAACCTCAAAACTATGATGAAAAATTCAGGGGACCAGTAACTTTTCGTCAAGCTTTGGCCCAATCTCTAAATGTCCCTTCGGTTAAAGTTTTTTATCTGGCTGGAATTAACGAAACTATAAACACAGCTGAAGATTTGGGAATCACTACTTTAAAAGACCGCTCGCTTTACGGTCTTTCTCTTGTATTAGGTGGAGGAGGAATAACCCTTTTAGAAATAAGTACTGCTTTTAGTGTATTTGCTGCTGAAGGAATAAAACACCCAGTAATTTCAATATTGAAAATAGAAGATGGGGAAGGAAATATTGTCGAAGAATATGAAGATAAATCAATAAGGGTTCTAGGTGAACAAATTACCAGATTGATAACAGATATTTTATCTGATGAAGAAACTCGAGCCCCAATGTTTGGTTCTCACTGCAAACTTTACTTAGATGAAAGACCAGTAGCAGCCAAAACTGGAACTGCTCAAGAATATTGGGATGGCTGGACAATTGGTTATACGCCATCCTTAGTAACTGGAGTTTGGGCTGGCAATAACCAACTTACGTCTATGAAAAAAGGAGCTGGTATTTATGTGGCTGCTCCGATTTGGAATGAGTTTATGAAACGAGCGTATGAAGAGAATTATTTCGACCTACCAGAAGAACCCGAGGAATTTACTAAGCCAGAACCAATTGAAACTGATAAAGATATTTTAAATGGAAAATTTGCTAAGGAAATCAAAGTAAAAATAGATAAAATATCTGGTAAATTAGCTACTAAATATACTCCCCCTGATTTAATTGAAGAAAAAATTTATCGAGAGGTCCACACTGTCCTATATTATGTAAATAAAAATAACCCCCAAGGGGAAGAAAGTGGTCGAAATGATTCTCAATTTAATAATTGGGAGCCACCAGTAATTGCCTGGGCCCTTTCGCCAGATAGAAAAGAAAAATATAATGTTAGTCCTCCCCAAGAATATGACGATATCCATACGAGAAAAAACCAGCCAACTGTTTATATTAATTCACCAAAAAATAATGCAACCATAAAAACAAAAACAATAAGAGTTCAAGCTTCAGCAGAAGCACCCCTGGGTATTAAACAATTAGATTTCTTTTTAGACGATAAACTAATAGGAACAGACGTTACCAAGCCTTATCAACTTACTTTTTCCCTACCTAGGGACATAAAGGGCAAAGAACACCAAATAACAGTCCGGGCTTATGATCAACATGGAGGTCGTCGAAGTAAAACGATAACAATATTCTTAGATATTCCAGGCGTTGAAGATATAGAAGAAATAAGTAAAGTGACTCTTTCTTTAATTTCTGAAGAACCTCTTTATAAATTCCATTTGGAAACCAGAGACAAAAACGGAAATCGGCTTAGGAAAAAACTAAAAAGAATAGATCTTTATTACTATGAAAAAGATGATAGTGAAGAGAATTATCGGTTTGCTACTAGTCTAAATTCTCCTTATCCAACCTATTTTTATGAAATAGAATGGTCAGAAAAACCCGATCCCGGCAGCTATTACGTCTTTGCACGAGTAATTGACGAGGACAACCACGTAACAACAAGTAATGGAGTTTTGTTGGAGGTGGAGTAAATTCTTTATCTATCCTATTTTCGTTAATATATCTCTAATCAGCTCCTTCCCCGCCGCTTCATTTATCTCATTTCTAATCCTTTCTTTGCGTAACTGAATCTCGTTGGCTAAAACGGAACTTGAACATTTTATTCGAAGAGTGGAATTTTTAAAAAAAACGGCTTTTGCATTATTGCTGCCAAAAGCCTCTTTTAATATTCTGTCGGCTATTTTACAAACCTTTACTATCTCTACTTGTTTCCTTATTTCCTGCCTCTGGAGAAATTTAGGAAAGAGAGATTTGATATGAAACATAATTATAACTTGATGGGCATTATGACATATATAAAACTGAGGTCACCAACTGGTTTTAAGATTCCGGGACTTGCTTCACCATTTAATCCTAATATTACTTTATTGCTACTAATATTATTCAAACCATCTAAAAGATATTTATGATTGAAAATAATTTCTATTTCTTTTCCTTTTATTTCTCCTTTCAATTCAGAAATATTCTCTCCGATTTCTGCATCCTGGGCAAAAACTTCAACTAAGGATTTTTTAGGAACAACTTTTAATCTTAAGTCATTAATTTTACTACTAAATAGACTAGAAATTTTCACCGTATTTAAAAACTCGTTCTTATCTAAAATTAAATTAGTTTCAAATTGTTTAGAAATAAGCTGTTCATAATTTGGATAGGTTCCTTCAATTAGACGAGAAATTAATCGAGAATCCAAAGTTTTAAATAAAATCTGATTTTGTTCAATTAGTATCTCGACTACCTCTTCTTTGTCTTGTTCGCCTAAAATTCTTATTAATTCTTGAACTGTTCTTAGAGGTATAATTACTGATTTTTTTACCCGACTTCTATTCCCTTTAAGAAAAAGAATTTTTTCACCTAAACGAAAACTGTCTGTAGCAACAAATTTTATTTCTTTAGAATTAAAATTTATAAGAACCCCTGAAATTTCTGGCCGAATATCAGATAATGAAGTAAAATTTACTACCTGACTAAAAGCTTGTCTTAATTCTGGGGCTTTAATTTTTATTATTGACTCACCTTTAATTTCAGGAATAATAGGAAATTCCTTAGAGTCTATTCCTTTAATAATTGATTTAAAATTCTCACATTTTATTTGCAAGGAGTTATCTTTGGTTTTTATTTCTATTTTTTTATTAGGAAGATTATTTATAAATTCACTAAGTAGTTTTGCCGGGATAGTAATTTCTCCTTCTTTTTTTACTTTACCAGAAGTCCAATGAGTTATTGCTATTTCTAAATCAGTAGAAATAAGTCTCAATCGCTTTTTTTCTACAGTTAATAAAATATTATTTAATATAGGAAGAGTTAGGTTTTTTCCTATAATATTACTAATAATATTAATTCCTTTTTTTAAATTTTCTTGAAGGCAAATTATTTCCATAATAATTATAATAAAGTTTTAAATTAATATTAATTAATTATTATTGTTATTATAGTTAAAATTTCTCTGGAAAAGTTAAATATTTAGCTTAATTATCAGTAATTTTAGATTTAAAAATTGTGAAAAAGAATGTGAATAATCTGTTGCTTAAAAGTTGAAAGAAATTGGAAAAAATAAAATCTTTAAAATGTTTTAATATTTCTTGACAGTTTATTAGAGAGTTCTTTACAAATTATGAAGTATTGTTATACAGGCGCTGGCGAATAAGGGTTAATTCTTCCTCTAATGAATCATTGTTTTCTTTTTCTTTTCCTATTTTTGCACAAGCATATATGGCAGTTGTGTGATCGCGTCCTCCAAGTTTAGATCCAATAAATGGATAGGAACTTTTTAATTCTTCTCGTAATAAATACATAACTATTTGTCTTGGTTTAACTATTTCTTTTTTTCTACTACGATTAGTTAAATACTTAGGATCGACATCATAAAAATCAGCTACTATTTTTAGAATATTTTTATAAGTGGTTCTTTTTTGAGGATCAGAAATAATATTTTTCAGAATTTTTGCTACTTGATTTTGATCAGGAACAGAATCGTTGAGCTTAATAAAAGCAATTACTCTATTTAAGGCACCTTCAAGTTCTCTAATATTTTTTTGAATATTAAAAGCAATATAATTCAATATTTCATCGGATAATTCTAATTCCAAATCTTTTATTTTTGTTTTAAGAATTACAATTCTTGTTTCAAAATCAGGACAACCTATATCAGCAATCATTCCTCCTTCGAATCTTGATCTAAGTCGTTCTTCAAGTGTAGGTATTGCTTTGGGTGGTCGATCACTGCTCAATATAATTTGTTTATTATTTTCATAGAGGTTATTGAAAGTGTGAAAAAATTCTTCTTGAGTTTTTTCTTTACCAGCTAAAAATTGAATATCATCGATTATTAAGACATCTATTCTTCTATAATAACTTTTCAATTCATCC
>DAOVIY010000003.1 GCA_030673525.1 bacterium
ACCACCTACTCTTTGGAAAAATCTATTAAAGATTTAGATAACAAAATTAAAATAACAAGATTAGCTCGCGGGCTTCCGCAGGGGGGAGAAGTAGAATTTGCCGATGCAGAAACTTTAATAAATGCTTTTGAAGGAAGAAAATAAATTATTTAGTTTCTTTAATCAATACTTTCATAAAGGGCTGCCTATGCCCTTTTTTCTTTTTATAGCGAGTTTTATGACGATAACGAAAAACAATAACCTTTTTAGACTTTCCTGATTCTTCGCATTTTGCAATAATTTTTGTTCCTGAAATATAAGGTTGTCCTATTTTTACATTACCTTTGTCATCAACCATAAGAAGAACTTTATCAAAAGTTATTTCATCTCCTTCTTTTACATCTTTTATTTTCTCTATTTTTATCTTTTGTTTCGGAGAAATTAAATATTGTTTTCCTCCTGTCTCAATAACTGCCAACATATTAATATAATTTTAAATTTTATCGGTTTAGAAAATATATTTGAACGCTAATTAAAAGTATTAAAACAGCAACTCCTATATTAGCAAAAAAAAGTAATCTACTCAAGTTTTTATAAGAACCTTGCTTCGCGAAAACCTTATTATTTGCCTCCGGCTCATAATAAGAGCTCTGAAATAATCGTGAAAGCCAATAATTTATATAAACAAAAATGATGCCCAAAACCGGAATTTGCCAAAGCAAATTCCTATGACCTAAAAAATTAATGCCAAAATCATTAGAACGAAAAATTACTGGAAAATTAGGCCCAGTTTTCCTAAACACTAGCCAATTTAAAAAGAACGATATGACAAAGCTTGTACCCAATAATAGCCAACTTTTTTGCGATATATTTTTCATATGTGCCGTCACCGGGATTTGAACCCGGGTTACATGGATGAGAACCATGCGTCCTAAGCCGAACTAGACGATGACGGCAAGCAGGAAAAATATAACATAAAGCCAAATTTTGGGCAAATCTACTTTCTTAATTCCTCGGTAATCTTCTCCATTTCCATTGCGCGTGAACCTTTAATCAATACTAAATCGCCTTTTTTTATTGTTTTTTTAATTGATATTTTTGCCTCTTGACTATCCTTGAACCAAAAAGTCTCTATATTAGAATATTCATTATCAATTATTTGCTTGGCAAAAACCATCTCTTCTCCTACGGCGATAAAAACTTGAGCTACATTTGCTATATTTTTTCCTATTTCTATATGAGCTTGATTTGAATGTACGCCTAATTCCTTCATATCCCCTAAAATAACAATCTTTCTTTTTGCAGGAATTTCTTTAAGTAAATCAAGCGCAACACGAACCGAATCTGGACAAGCATTATAAGAATCATCTAATAACCAGCTACTATTTATCCCACGCATAAATTTTGTCCTGCCTCTCTCTATTTTATAATCCTTCATTGCTTCGCTAATCTCTACCAAATTCATATCTAAAGATAGTCCCACAGCAGCAGCGGCAGCTAAAGCATAAATTTGTCCTTTTCCAAAAACGCCTTCAAGCCTCACTGGCACAAAACTACCACTAGATTCTAAGCGAAAATTCATTCCTATATTTTCTAAATCCTCTGTATTAATTAATTTATATTCTGTTATTTTAACATCAGAATTTTCAGAAAAACCATAAGAAAAAACTTTGGCAACAGTTTTATCTTTTAAATTTAAAACCAACGGATTATCAGCATTTAAAACAATCGTATCATCAAAAGATAAGCTTTGGGGTAAATAACTTATTTCTTCAATCAACTGATTGATATTTTTATAATACTCTAAATGAACAGGCGGATCTCCAATAGTAGTAACTAGACCTATTTTAGGCTGAGCTAAATCAACTAAATATTTTATCATGCCAGGAGCGTCTTCAGACATCTCTAAAACTAATATTTCTGGATATGTTTTTGTTTTAAAAATAAACAGCCAAAAAGTATGAAAAAAATTATAAAACCAAAGTAAAATATTTCGTTTAGCATCTTTACCCCTAATTATAGTAAGGGGCATGCCTATTTCTGTATTTAAATTAAGAATATTTCTTTCGACTTTAAATCTTTTTCTTAAAACGGTATAAATAGATTCTTTTGTGGAAGTTTTTCCAACGCTTCCTGTCACACCAATAATAAGAGGCTTATAGCGCCACAAAATAAGTTTTGTAAGATATCTAAGTATGTATTGAATAAATTTTCTTTTCATAATCTTATTTCGAACTAAGTGAGAAACAAGGTTCTACCGAACAAAACGAAGCAGGTTCTTATAATTCATCTAGTGCAATATTATATTGATTTATCAAATTTTGATAAATTAATTTATATCCTCATCTGGAGGAACATTGTAATAATTTATTAAAAATTGTTTAACTTCTCTAAAAGCTAAAGTTACTGTATAACTAGCGGCTTCTTTGCCCCATTGTGGCTTATCCATTTTTACTAAAATAATGTATTTGGGATTTGAAGCTGGAAAGAATCCTACAAAAGTGTGAATAACATCGTCAGAATACCCTTTTTTATCTTTTAAAGCCACATAAGAAGTTCCCGTCTTACCAGCAATGCTATAACCTTTAACTTTAGCATTTCCCCCAAAACCATTTTCAATTACTCCAATTAACATTGAAGTTAAGGTTTCTGCTGTTTCCTGTTTTATTACTTGAGGAAAATTTGATAAAGATTCAGTTAACATTAGAGTAGTGCGATTACCGGCTTTATCCCTTGTACTTTCCACCAAATATGGAGTAATTAAACGTCCTTTATTTGCTATTGCTGTATAAGCTTTAATTAATTCCATAGGTGTCACAGATATTCCAACTCCATAAGAAGCAGTTGCAGAATACGTGGGATTGGATTTTGGATATTCTAAATTAGATAAATCACCACTGATCTCTAAAGGCAAATCTATTCCTGTTGTATCTGCAAAACCAAATTTTTTAAAATATTTTCTTAAATTCTCACTTCCCACTTTCTCAGCTACAAAAATTGCTCCGGTATTTATAGAACGCTCTAAAACATTACGCATTGTAGACTTTCCATGAACTTCATTCCGATAATTAGTCAAATGAAAACCACCTATTTCATAATACCCTTTATCAATATAAGTAGTATCTGAAGTAACTTTATCAATATCAAGACCTACTGCCATAGTAAAAGGTTTCATCACCGAGCCAGGCTCATATCTTTCTTCTGTAGCAAAATTTCTAAAAATTGAATAATCCTCTATATCAGAAAAATCATTAAGATCAAATGTTGGTATATTGGCTAACGCCAAAATTCTTCCTGTTTTTACTTCCATTACAATAATTGTGCCTTTACTTGCTTCCCTATACTTTATCAAATCCTCCAAAATTCTATCAGTAGCAAATTGAATATTTTTATCTATAGTGGTCTCAATTGAAAGTCCTTCAATAGTTTTTTCTTCCTCAGAAAAGTTAGAACGAACTAAACACCCCAAAGCATCTTTAATACCCATAAAAATGCCTTTCTTGCCAGAAAGAATAGTATCATAATAAGATTCTAATCCGTAGCGCCCTTTAATTAATCTATCGTCCGTCTCTCCTACAAATCCAATTACTTGGGCAGCAGAAGAACCTAATGGATAATAACGATGGTTCTCTTCATCAAGATAAATACCTTCTATCTGTGCGTTCTGAATATTATCAATCAAATCATCATCTTCAATCTTTTTGAGGAGTGGCTCGTATGGATCATCAGTTTTACTCAAACGAGAAAAGATTTGTTCATAAGACAAAGGAATTATTTCCGATAAAAGTTCGCTTGCTTCTTCTGGATTTTCTATTTCGTTTGGAACAGCATAAAGAAAATCATATTTTTTATTAATGGCAACAGGAATATATTCCTTATTTTTATCCTGAAAATAAATTAAACCCCTATCAGGGGGTAAAATTGTAGTTGTACCATGAAGAGCTTCTGCCTGATTTACAAACTTTAAATTCTCTTTTACTTGAATGTTATAAAGCCTACAACCTAAAAATAGGAAAAGAATAATAAATAGAAAATGAATAACGGAAATTCTTCCTTGAAAAGATTGGATATTCCTGCGACTCCTTTTAAAAAGGTTCTTATTTTTTCTTCTCATAGAAAACTTATCTTTGGGCTAAATTATCATTCGTCAAATTTAAGTAAGAAATATTATCTACTTTTATAAAATCATTGTCTTTTGCCCATTCTTCTATTTTTTGGGAAGAAGTAATAAATGCGGATTCTTCTGTTAAATAATCAAGTTCTTCTTGATTCTGGCTGATCTCATCTTTCAAATTATGAATCATATAATTAAGAGAGATGTTTTTCCCAAAAAGCATCAGCCAACAACTTCCAATCATTAAAAACGGAATTAAAAGAAGAATAATTAATTTAATATGTCCTATATACTCCCCTGCCTCATTTATAAAACATTGCAGTTTTCTTTTCTTACGAAAACTATGCTTTCTATCAGAACCCAAAACAATTGAATGTTTTCTATTATTTTTATTATAATTATAAATAGTTGTCATGAATGAAATTAAGTAATTAATAGTAATTAAGTATTTGGTAATTATTAGTAATTTTATAATTCATAATTTATAATCATTCATAATTTTTCAGCAGCGCGTAGTTTAGCAGAACGAGAACGTGGATTATTTCTAATTTCTTCTGAACAAGGACTTATTGGTTTTTTAGTAAGTATGCTTAATTCTTTAATTTTAGCTTTTTCTCTAAAAAGATTCTTCACAATTCTGTCTTCCAAAGAATGAAATGAAATCACTGTAATTTTTCCTCCTGGTTCTAATATTTTAATAGCTTGTTTAATTCCATTTTCTATTATTTGCAATTCATTATTTACAGTAATACGCAAAGCTTGAAATGTACGTGTAGCAAAATGCATTCTTTTCTTGTCATAATTCTTTGGAAGAACTCTTTTTAAGATATCTACCAACTGATGAGTTCCAATAATCTTTTCTTTTTTTCTCATTTCTTTAATCGCCAAAGAGATACGACGCGCATATCTTTCTTCTCCAAATTCTTTTAAAATCTTTTCTATTTTTTCTATATCCCAAAAATTTATAATTTCTGCAGCTGTTAAACTATTCTTGGGATTAAAGCGCATATCCAATGGCTCATCTTTTAAATAAGAAAAACCTCTTCTAGATGCTTCTAAATGCCATGAACACATTCCTAAATCAAATAAAATTCCGTGGACTGGCTTAAAATGATTTTTCTCAACAATCTTTTTCAAATTAATATAAGAATCATTTACTAAAATCAATCTGTTTGAAAATTGGAAATTGGAAATTGGAAATTCCGCCATACATGATTTCAGTTTTTGATAGAGCTCAAGATCCATTTCAATCCCTAATACTTTCCCTTTCGGTTTATTTCTTTCAAGAATGGCAGCGGTATGTCCTCCTTCACCTACTGTCGCATCAATAAAATTTTCGTTTGCTTGTGGATTTAGATAATCAATTACTTCTTTTAAAAGTACTGGGACATGCGCCATAATTTTATATTCCTAAATCTCCTAATTTTTCCGCTATATCACCTGATTCTTTTTCTGTTCTTTTTTTGTATTTTTCCCATTCTTTTTGATCCCAAACTTCTAAACGATTATAAACACCTGCCAAAACAATTTTCTTTTTTAGCCCTACATATCTTCTTAAATAATCTGGAACAAGAATTCTCCCTTGACTGTCTAACTTAACATTCATTGCGCCAGCAAGCATTAGCCTGGAAAAAGCTCGAGAATTAGATTGGCTTAAGGGTAAACCTTTAATCTTTTCTGCCATTTGCTGCCAATCTTTCAAAGAGAAAATAAAAAGACAATTATCTAATCCTTTTGTAATAACTCCTCCTTTAGAAAGAACTTTTCTTAGCTTAGAAGGAATAGCTATTCTTCCTTTTGGATCTATTGTGTAATAATATTCTCCAATAAACATAATAAGTAGATTTAAAAGTTTTCCACAAAAAACATATTTATCCCCACACTTATCCACATCTATCCACTTTCTTCCATTTTACTCCCCATTAACCCATAAAGTCAAGAAGGAAAAATAAAAAATCCTCTATTCTAAATAGAAGATCTTTTCGCTTAAATAAAGCAAAAGTTACAAGATTTTAATTAAAATCTAAAAACTATCCCCATATTATCCACAAACTATTTTTATAGCTTTACCATTTATCAAAGCATCTGATATCTTCTTATAGGCTGATGATAGTATTCTTTGAAAAGTGCTTTGTGATGTATTCATCTTCTTAGCTGCTTCTTGCTGATCCAAACCTTGCACATTTTTTAATCTTAGAGCTTCTGCTTCTTCAGTGGTTAATTCTATAATATCTAAAAACCTCATTGGTACGCCTTGAGGTTTAAAATAAGTTATATTCGAATTAAACCTTATTCTTTTATCGAGTCTTGGTCTTGGCATATTATCCTCTTTTTAAATTTGTATTACAAGTAGGACATTTTAAACTTGAGCAGGGAGCACGTCTCTGATGAGAAGTTTTATAGCCGCATTTAGAACAAATACAGAAGCCGCTGGGCCCTTTACCAGCCGCTTCTCTTACCTCTCCCTTGAATCTACCTCGTCTTTGCCAATCAAAACTCCTGCCAAAGTCGGGTTTATAAAATCCAGTCTCTATTTCATGACTTATAATTTGGATAGCAACATATTGCAGATTTTCAATTTCTCTTATAAGTTTTTCTCTTAAACTATTAGAAATTTTAGCTGCTTCTTCCACGCTTAAATTACTTGGCAGTTTTATTTCTAAGTTAGCAGTTATGGCAGAACCCTTTTTCTGTGTTTTTAAACAAGATACTTCAATATTATCCGTTTTGGCAATTAATTCTATTTTTTCTTCTATTTCTTCGTCAGCTGAAACGTCAAGTAAACAATCAACAGCTTCTTTGCCTAGTAAAAATGACTCTTTAATAATATAAAGGCCAATCAATAAAGCCAAAAGTGAATCAAAATAAATCCAATATTTAGTAAAGAATAATCCCACTAAAACCGCTAACGAAATATAAACATCAACTCTGGAATGAATACCGTCCGAAAGCAAGCTGATTGAATTTTCCTTTTTACCAAAATGAATCTTTATTCTAGCCATTATTTCATTAGCGACTGCCGAAAATATCATTACTCCAAAAGCCAAGTAACTAATTTTAATCTTTTCTGGATCAAGAAAATTTTGATAAGCTTCATAAATAATTCCGACGCCAGTTGCCAAAAGAATTAAAGTAATTATCGTGCCAGCCAAAACCTCAAACTTATAATGTCCATAAGGATGCTTTTGGTCGCTGGGTTTTTGGGAAATTTTAATCCCGACATAGCCAATAGCCGAGGACAAAATATCCATAAAAGAATGAACACCCTCAGCTAAAATAGCGGCAGAATTTGAAAAAACACCGACAGTGATTTTGCATCCGGCTAAAACTGTATTAACTAATATTGAAATTACTGCTACTTTTTCTTTCATCTTAATTCTACTTTTATCTTATTGATAATATTTTCAAACAATTCTTTATATTTTGGATTTATCTTAATTACTGGCTTCATTTTTATTGTTGAACTAATAAAATCTTTTCTGTAAGGAATTCTTCCAAGAATTGGAATATGATTCTTTTTCGCGAACTTTTCTATTTTTTTATAAAAATTTTCTGCCAAATCAAATTTATTTATAAGAATTCCGTGTTTAGTTCCAAAATGATTGGCGAGATATAAAACTCTTTTTAAATCAAAAAGGGCTGAGGGTGTTGGTTCGGTTACCGCGACTATATAATCGGTTCCGACTAAAGAAGCAATCACCGGGCATCCGATTCCAGGCGCAGAATCAATAACCATTATATCAGCTTTCATTTTTTCGTTAATTTTATCAGAATATTTTCTTACTTCAGCCACCACTTCGCCAGAAGCAAGTTCTCCCAATTTAAGCTCGCTTGAAACTAAATTGACATTATAATTTTTTCCAGTATAAATTGTGCCAATTTCTTTTTTGGTTTCCGTTATCGCACCAGTCGGACATACAGCAATACAAGCCTTACAACCAATACAGGCATCTCTCACAAAAGCAGGATATTTATCTTTAGCAAAAATAATGGCATTTTGTTTACAAATAGAGGCACACTTACCGCATTTTGTACATTTAACAAAATCCCATTTTGGTATTGGCTGATAAACGGTGGTATACTTTTTTCTTTTTATAGAAAGCAAAAGATGATCATTGGGGCATTCTGCGTCTGCGTCCACAAGCATCGTTTTATAATTATTAGCAAATTCTACCGCTAATGAGGTAGCTACCATTGATTTGCCAACTCCGCCCTTACCCCCTGTAATTGCGATTTTCTTCATATTAAAACATATCCTTTTCTGTTAATTCCTTTAATTTATTATCTTCAAATTTTTGAAGATTTTCCGCAATAGTCCTTTTATCCGCTTTGTACATTTTAATATTATAATTTTCGAATTTCTTATAAGCCATATATCCCAAACCAAAAACAATAACTACTTCTACTTTTTGACGATACAAAAAATCCGGGGGAAATTCTGTTTTCCCTGTCACTTCGGGATTCAGATGAATTTCAAAATCTTTCGTTTCAGTATTATAAATTAAAAAACTCTTTGCTCGACCAAAATGAGAAGCCACCTTATCCTCTAAAAAACCATTTTCGTTTGTAGCAACAGCTATTTTCATTTTTAACTAATTTTCTCAAGTTTATTATCGATCAATTTTTGTAATGCTCCTTTTATTGTTCCTGTCCCGTAATAAACCTCAATATTAAATTGTCTTAAAACATCCGATGCCCTCGGTCCTATATTTTTCGTTATCACTGCCTTAACATTTTTTTCTGCCATCAATTGAGCAGTAGAAATACCTGCCCCACTCATCTGATCTATGTTTTTATTTTCTATTGTTTCTGTCTTTTTTATTTTCTGATTTTCAATTTCAGCAATAATAAAATAAGGGCATCTTCCAAATACCTCGCTAACCTTACTATTAAACCCTTCTCCTGTTGAACTTACAGCTATTTTCATTTTTATTTTTGATCCTTTAATTCGGCTAATCGTTCCTGTATTGCTTTTAATTCTTCTTCTAAATCCTTAACTTCTTGTCTTAACATCTCTGATTCTTCATTTTTAGTATAAAACCTTCTCCAGCCAAATCCACGTCCAAATCCTCTTCCATAACCCATTCCAGCACCACATGGACCCATGCCCCAGCCAGTACCAGGACCAGAACCTAAAGGACCAGTTCTATCAAATCTTGGCATATTTTTAATTTTGAACTTATAGTTGCAAGATAGTTCGACCTTTTTGTAATAACTATCTATTACGAGTATATACCCATAACTATCAAAAGTCAAGTCCTAACAAAAAAAACCCTTTCGGGCTCTTTTTGTATTACGAAGAAAACTTTAAAAACTTTTCTTCATTGGCTTTGCTTCATCAACTATGATTGTTCTGCCATCTAATTCTTTTCCGTTGAACATTTCTACGGCTTTTTTAGCTTCTTCTTCAGAAGACATTTCTACAAAACCGAATCCTTTTGAACGTCCAGAAAATTTATCTGTGATAACAGCTGCTGATTCTACCTTTCCAGCTTCAGAAAATAATTTCTCTAAACCTTCTTGAGTAGTATCATAGGAGAGACTGCCTACATAAAGTTTGTTACTCATCTTTTGAACTTTTACTTAACTTAATTTACGACCTGTTCAAGTATACATCCAATATCCTGATATGTCAAATTAATGCCAAATATATAAAAAGGCGTTGAGAATTAATCTAACGCCTTTTAAAGTTTATTAGCTATTATGAAAATGTAATCTAAATTCAATCCCATAATTCTTAAACCCAATACGTTCATATAATTTATGGACTCTTTCTCTAGAATGGCGACTTGTAGCAATGATTTTGTAACATCCCTTTTTCTTTGCCTCATTCATAACCTTATCAAGCAACTGTGTTCCTACGCCTTGCCCCCTTAAATTCTCCTCAATATATACATCTTCCAAAAAACCAAATGGTTCTTCATGAAGATCATTATAAAGAATGTATAAAAAGGCTCTACCCATTTCCTTACCATCAATTACTACAGAAAATCGTAATCCTTTGCCTTCTATTACTTTCTTTTTAATTTTCATAATTTCACCTTCCTTTATATATTATCTTATATTTTTTCCAAAAAAATCTTCAAAAAACAATGCTTTTTCTTTTTTTATTAATAAACATTATTATACTCCCACCAGCGCCAATCACAAAGCCCAAAGGACAAATAAAAATCGCAATGATAAAACATGTTATACCAAGAATCTCCATCACAAAACTTAATATAGGAATTTGATTAGTAATTACACCTAATCCATAAAACATATTGTGTAAAAAGACAAAAATAAAAAACCCTGTTGCTGAAATTCCTGTTAATATCAAAAATCTTTTAAGCGCTCCCTTTACTTCCTGTTTTAGAGCTAAAAATATTAAAATAATGCCTAATAAAGAAAAAATGATAAACGGTAATAAAAAAATAATGGAACCTCTGGCTAATTCTCTAACTACTGGAATAAAAAATTGACTTGCTATCAAAAGAAAAACTCCTATCAATGCCCAAAATGTCAATATTATAGATTTTGTCATTTTGATCTAATCAAAATTAAATCTTTTTTCTATATGAGATCGAGTTGAAGATCCAAAAAAACCAGTACCTTTAATTAATCCTAAAGGTTCAAGGATTTCTGGAGCATATTTTTCTTGATATTTGATTACTGCTTCTCGAGTAATAGAACCAAAATACCCTGTTGCTCCAATATCTGATCTTTGCCAAACTTCTTCTTCTATTAATATTTCTTGTAACAGTTTTACATTTTCTCCTCTCATTCCCAAACTTAAGTTCTGATTAAAAATCAATTTCGCTTGCTTCACTGATAAAGATAATCTTTTTAAATAATCTCCTGTTTTTGAGCCGAAATACCCTGTTCCAAATTCCAGATTTAACGGTTTTAAAATGTCTTGACTGTATTTCTCTTGAAATTTCGCTAAAGCAGCTTTAGTAATCGGTCCAAAATAACCAGTGGCTTTAACTTCTGCTTCCCAAACTCCCTCATTTATTAATATTTTTTGCAAAGCCCTTACTTCTTCCCCAGAACTTCCCAATTTTAAACCTTTATCCCAAAGATAAGGATAAATCATTAAATCTCTTTTCAAATTATTTAATTTAGCATACAAGGAAGCTTTTCTCACATTAACTTTTCCTTTGAATAAATCTGCTATTTCCTGAGAAATTTCTTCTAAATTTTCTTTAGTTAATTCTACGGGGTACCCATAACCACTAAACCAATAATGACTGTAGTAACTATAAGGAACATTGGAAAATTCAACCTCTTTTTCAGAAATAATAAATAAATTAATTTCTGTTTGACTTTCCCTAATCTCTGAAGCCCCACTTATTAAAATTGGATAATAAAGAAAATCAGAATCAAAATGATAAATTAAAGGTTTTATGCTTTCTTTTTCCTGGCCCGCTTCAATAACATCAAAAACAAAATATTTTATATCTTTCTTCAAATAATTAGCTATTGCCTCTTTAAATTTAGAAGAAATTTCTTTTTGCTGAAATCCTTTATCTTTGGCAAAGTTCTTTATCCAATCTAAAAAATAAGTTAAATCATTTACTTTTACTACCGTTATGTCGTGGGCGCCGATTCTTTTTTGAAAAGTAATTTCCACTCCGGCAGATGGTGCTTCTTCCAACCCCTTACCTAATGTCCTCCACTGATTTCGTATGTCTTCCATTTTCGTATTCATAATTTTTACCAACTTCTCAAAAGATTCAAAACTTCCTTCTTTAATTTCCAGAGGATTAGAAGGTAAAGGTATAATTCTTAAAGCAGTAGCATCAGCAGAGCTCTCTATATTAATGGAAAGAATAATTATTTCCTCATCGCCATTCCAGGCCACTATTGCATTCTGAGCAGATTGATCTAAATGAATTGCAGGAGGCCAAATAACCATTCCCCCATCAGCTAAAGCTAAAATGGGAGAGAATAAAATTAAAGAACTTACTAGAAAATAAATATATATTTTTTTCATATTTTAAATCAAGAAGAGGCACTATTATTCCTGAAAATTAGTAATATTTTCAAATAACAGTACCTCCGCATAAAACATCTTTTTCTTTATTTCACACTAACCCTTATGCTCTTTTGGGTCATCTCCATAGGTATATTCTGTCTGAATTTGACCATCTTCACGGTGAATTATTATCTGACTTGGTTCATTTGCTTTGGCCATCTCCTTTGCTTTTTCAATTGCTTCTTCCTTATCACTAAACAAACCTAATGGTTCATCTACATTCTCTTCTTTGATTTTCCAATCCTTTTCTTGCCCAGGATTGGGAACTATATGATAAACTTTTCTTTGAGCCATAAATGATATTTAAATGATTTAAAAATTTAATTATTAAGCTCTCATTCGACCTCAGTAAAATAAATAAGAGCTCCTGATCTATTTTTATTATAACATATCAAGCCCCTCTCTGACTCCAAAACGAAGTAATTGAGAAAAAATACTCGGATCTAAAGCGTATACAACAGCGAGAGAAGTAACAAAGATAATTATTGCTAACCATTTAGTATAACGGCCCCGGGTGCGAACAAACAATATTAATGCCAAAATAGCCATAATACCTGGTCCAACAACTTTAATATCACCAAGTGGAATATTATACCCAGCCACACTCTCTTGTGTGGTCCCTAAAAATGCTGCTAAGTCAAAATTAATGTGGAAAGCAACAAGAATTACCTCAGCAATAAAAACGATCAAAAGCCCCCAAGAAGCCCATTTAGTTGACTTTCCCTCTGTTCGATAAACCTCGTAAACCACTGCGGGTAATAAAAATAGAATAGTTATAAGAGGATTTGACTTAATAATCCCAATAATAATTCCCAATAAAGCAAGGGCGCTAAGAACAAGACAAATTAAAGTAGCGTGTTTATATGCTTTAGCCATTTTATGATATATTAATATTTTATCCTTTTATATATCCTACCATATAAAAAACTAAATCTCTATTCCTATTGGACAATGATCAGATCCCATTACTTTACTAAGAATAAAAGCATCTTTGAGTTTTAGAACTAATTTTTTTGAAACAAAAATATAGTCTATTCTCCACCCTAAATTTCTTTCTCTTGCATTAACAAAATATGGCCACCAAGTATAATTTTTTCCTTCTTTGTTAAATATTCTAAAAGTATCTACAAAACCCATATCAATTATCCTATTTATTTGCTTTCTCTCTTCTGAAGTAAACATTGTATTATTTTGATTTTGCTTTGGTCTAGCTAAGTCAATTTCCTGATGAGCAATATTAAAATCTCCAATTAAAATAACATTTTTATCTTTGATTCTTTTCAAATAAGCAAAAATGTATTCATAAACTTTTAATTTATAATTAAGATTTTCTTTCTGTCTTCCTCCGTGGGGTAAATAAAGATTAATTAGAATCAAATCAGAATATTCAAGTTTTAAAATTCTACCCTCTTGATCAAATCTTTTTAGACCTAATTTATATTGCACTTTTAATGGCTTCTGTTTAGTATAAACAGCTACTCCAGAATAGCCCTTTTTAACAGCTTGATTAAAATAAAAATAATAATCTTTTGGTTCAAGCAAGTCACTTGGAATCTGCTCTTTTTGGGCTTTTATTTCCTGTAAACAAATAATATCAGCATTAGTTTTTACTAACCATTTTAGAAAATTTTTCTTATAAACTGCTCTGATGCCATTAATATTCCAAGAAATAATTTTCATATTTTTTAAAACCACACCTCTATTTATACCCATCCTAACACAATCGCCAAGCCCAAAATGAACATAATTAAACCAGTAATTAAATGTAAATATTTTATATTTTGGTCTTTCCATCCACTTACATCTTCAACTTTCGCAAAACCAACATATACTATTAATGTTATCGCAACCATAGGTAAAATAAAAATAAGATTATATAAAAGTAAGAAAGGCATTGTTTTGATTAATTCCAAAGTAGATAAAATACCACCTGCTATAACATAAGGGCCTATTGTACAAGGTAAAAGAAAAACAGTAACGAAAAGACCAGCAATAAAAGCGCCCTTTGGACTTGTTATACCTGAGATTATCTTTTTAACTCTTGGTCTCATACTAAGAGGCATTTCTGTTAAAAAACTACCAGCCTTATATCTTACAGCATCTTTTAAGTTTAAAATTCCTAAAATAATGGCGGCAAAACCAAGAATTTTATACAACAATATCCTAACATTAGTTAACACTTGAATAAGTTGGAAAGATTTTATAATAACTAACCCATAAAACAAATACATAATAAAAACTGAACATGTAAAAGCAAGTCCAGCTAATAAAATATCTCTCTTTTTCTTTGGATTATAGGTTAAAATCGCTATTAACATTAAAGTTAAAACAGCCAAAGCGCAAGGGTTTATCGCGTCAACAACCGCGAGAGAAAGAATTTTTGTTAATGTAAGCTTTTCCCCTGAGGTACTTTTGGAAACTACATCCACAGCTGTAGATGTAGCATTTTTTTGTATATTTACTTGTTGTGTATCTCTGTCTATCTTTTCTCCATTCCATTGAAAAATCCAACCATCTAATTGAATAGCATTATCAAAATATATCTTTTTTCCTGAAAGAGGAACTGGTTTTGATTCTATTGTCTCATAATTAATCCCTTCAAAAACAGAGCTAATATCATCAATTACTAATAATCTTTTTAATACCTCATTATTACCTCCGTCATTAATCTTTAATAAAATTCTTTTACTTTTCCATATTTTTGGTTGGCCAGGTAAAAAAGTTAAATCAAGATTATTAAAATCAACAGAAGAACCGTCAATTAAGGAACAGTTATTACTGTTAGATTTATCAATTATTTCTCTTGTATTTTTAATAATTGGAGTGCCTCCAATAAGATAGTTGTCTTTATCAAATATTATTAAAGGTATACCTAACCCAAAATTATATTCAGAATCGTATTCAAAAAGTAAAGGCGCATTTACCGGTTGCTGATAGATTTCATATTCTATCACAACTAAATTAGGGTTCTTTTTTAATAAATCAACTAGAACAATTGGATCTGTTTTAGCACAATACTGGCATCCAACCCCTGTAAAATAGACAGCACAAACAATACTTTGTTTATTTCGAGCTAAAACTACTGGCAATAAAAAACTACTTATAAAAAATACCGCAAATAAAATAGCTATTAACTTTCTCATCTTTTTTAATTTCTTTTGTAAAAAAATATTAATTTATAAACTGCAAATAATATCCAAATCAGTTCAAGAATTAAAAAAGGAACACTGTTCAAAACATAAGCATAATAAGCTAAAAGCCCTGCTCCAATAATATTAAAAATATTATAAATCAACGAATCTCGCGTAACTTTTTTGAACAAATTCAAAGCAAAAGCAGTTAACAAGAATGTCATTCCAATAACTCCAATTATAACAGCAAAATTAATCATCTAAATTAATCTTCGTCTTAATTATGATTTTCTTTATATTTAATTTATTACCCCCATGCATCTCCAATTTATTGATGCTTCTTTTGTCATAACATTAATAACGCAAGCAGGATTACAACTTTCTTTTTCAATATCTAAATCTATCCACCAAGTTCCAGTATCTTCATTACATATACTAGGTTCTTTAAGCCTATCACCACATTCACTATTTATAGCAATTTGTTCGGCATCAGCTAATGTCAATAATTCTTGCGTATCTTTCTTACTACAATGTTCTTCTATAAATATTCTACCATCAGATGTTTCACATTGACGAGGATAAGATTCGAGAATAGGATTACCAGCCTCTACACATTCTTTAAAAGTAACTAATTCGGCTATAAAAATTCCCTCGCATTTACCATCTACGCATTTACATGATTCAGGCGCTTGACAAAAACACTCTCCACCAGTGCCTAATGGAAGATTATTTTTATTATAACAACCACAATTACAATCCCCGGTTTTACCAAAAACAACACAATCATCATCACTGATACAATCTTTACCATCTTCTGATATTATATCAACATCAGATGTTGATATTGAATCGTAAACCCAATAACCCAACGCTGCGATTATTATGGCAAGAACTATAATTATTGTTTTATATGTTTTAGATATAATATTTTAGTTTATTAATTTTGACTCTTTATTTATTATTTGCCTTGCCCTCCTTTTAGTAAACTTTTACCGAATCCCTCAAAAGATTTTAAAATTTCTATAGGCACAGCAAAAATAATAGTATTTGACTGATCAGAGCTTAAATCATTAATTGATTTCAAGGTTCTTAAATG
>DAOVIY010000055.1 GCA_030673525.1 bacterium
ATATAAGCCTTATATTTCAAGCGGGCGTATACCAACAGACAAGGCTTGGAAGTTTTTTATTGATTCTATTTTTGAGGACGAAAATGATTCTTTAGAACAATGGAAAGAAAAATTAAAAAATCAGGTATTAAAAATTAAACCTAAGACAAAAGAGCGCATTAATTCTGGAAAAGGAATAAAAAGATTATTAGATTTAATGTCTGAAGAAAGCCATTCATTTTGTTTCTGTTATTTATTTGAAGAAGATGAAATAATCAAACAAGGGCTTAAGTATATGTTTGCGGAAATACTTGAAGAAGAATTATTAACTTGTAGATTTTTTCAACAGATAGCTGAGTCTCTGGAAAGATTGGATGAAAAAATAAAAAACATAAAGATTGATGAGAACCCACTTATTCTAATAGGGAAAGAAAATCCTTTTGTGCGGTCTGATCAATTTAGTTCTTTACTCAGCGTTGTTTCCAAACCAAGGGCAATTTTAGGAATATTAGGGCCTAAAAGGATGCCCTATAAAAGAAATATAGCTATTTTAAGGGCAATTACTAATTTAACATCATAATTTTAAAAATAAAAATATGATTGATAGTAAAAAACAAAAGCAATTTGAAAAATTAAAAAAAGAAAAAGACGAGTATTTAAAAGGATGGCAAAAAGAAAGAGCTGATTTTATTAATTACAAGAAAGATGAGAAAGAAAGATTTAAAGAGGTTGTAAGGTTTTCTAACGAAAGAATTATTAAATCATTAATTGCTGTCTTAGATGGGTTTGATTTAGCCATTGAAAGTTTTTTAAAACAGGAAAAAGATAAAAAAGAAAATGAACATTATCTTAAAGGAATTTATTTAATAAAGGGTCAATTAGAAGATATTTTAGATAAGGAAGGTATTGAGAAAATTAAAGTTAAATTAGGTGATTCATTTAATCCAGCTCTTCACGAAGTAGTAGCGGTAATAGAAGATAAGAAATCTTCTCCTGATACGATTACAGAAATCTTAGAAAAAGGATACATTCTTAATGGCAAAGTAATTCGTCCTTGTCGTGTGATAGTGGCAAAAATAAAGGATAAATAACAAATAACAATTAATAATAAATAATAAAACAAATATTATGGCAAAAGTATTAGGTGTAGATTTAGGGACAACTTTTTCAGCGATGGCTACTATAGAAGGTGGTCAACCAAAAATTATTGAAAATGCTGAAGGTGAAAGAACTACTCCTTCAGTAACAGCTTTTTCTAAAACAGGGGAAAGATTAACTGGGATATTAGCTCGCCGCCAAGCTATTACAAATCCTCAAAATACGATTTATTCTGTAAAAAGATTAATTGGAAGAAAGTTTTCTGATCCAATTGTTCAAAAAGACAAGGATCTTCTTTCTTACGAAATTAAAGAAAGCGCTAATGGCGGAGTGGAAATAAAAATGGGGGAACGTTGGTACAAACCACAGGAAATTTCAGCTATGATTTTACAAAAATTGAAAGTAGACGCTGAGGCAAAATTAGGAGAAAAAATTACAGACGCAGTAATAACATGTCCTGCTTATTTTGATGATAGTCAGAGAAAAGCAACAAAGGACGCAGGAGAAATAGCTGGTTTTAACGTAAAAAGAGTAATAAATGAACCAACAGCAGCTGCTTTAGCTTATGGTTTGGATAAAAAGAAAGATCAAGAAATAGTTGTTTATGATTTTGGAGGAGGGACTTTTGACATCTCTATTCTTGATGTTACTCCTGAAACTATTGAAGTTAAAGGAACGGGCGGAGATACGCATTTAGGTGGTGATGATTTTGACCAAAAAATAATGGATTGGGTTATAGAAAGTTTTAAACGTGATGAAAATATAGATTTACATAAAGATCCTTTGGCTTTACAGAGAATTAAAGAAGCAGCTGAAAAAGCAAAAAAAGAATTATCTTCAACAATGCAAGTGGAAATTAACTTACCGTTTATTACTTCTGGTGCTTCTGGCCCAAAGCATCTATCTTACAGTCTAAGCCGTTCCAAATTAGAAGAATTAGTTGATGATTATATTAAAGAATCAATTGATTTAACTAAAAAAACAATAAAGGAGTGCAAATTAAAGGTTTCTGATATAGAAGAGATAGTTTTAGTTGGTGGACAAACAAGAATGCCTAAAATTCAGGAAGAAGTGAAAAAATTATTTGGTAAAGCACCAAATAAAGAAATTAATCCAGATGAAGTTGTAGCAATTGGAGCAGCTGTTCAAGCCGGCATTATAGGGGGAGAAATGAAAGATGTTTTACTTTTAGATGTGACGCCTCTTTCTTTGGGAATAGAAACATTGGGTGGAGTTAATACAGTTTTAATTTCCAAAAATACTACTGTACCAATTGCTAAAAGCCAGATATTTTCCACTGCCGCGGAAAATCAGACTTCAGTTGAAATTCATGTTCTTCAAGGAGAAAGGCCAATGTCTACTGATAACAAATCTCTTGGAAGATTTATATTAGATGGAATTCCTTCTGCTCCTCGCGGTATACCCCAAATTGAAGTAATTTTTGATATTGATGCTAATGGGATTTTAAATGTTACTGCTAAAGATAAAGCTACTGGAAAAGAGCAGTCCATTCATATTGAAGGATCTTCAGGTTTGTCAAAAGAAGAAGTAGAAAAACTCAAAAAGGAAGCAGAATTACATAAAGAAGAAGATGAAAAGAAAAAAGGAAATATTGAAATAAAGAATAATGCCGAGTCATTGGTTTATACTACAGAAAAAACCTTAAAGGACGCAGGTGAAAAAGTCCCTGCTGATTTGAAAGCTAAAATAGAAGATAAAGTTAAAGAATTAAAAAAAGTACTAAAAAATGATGATTTTGATATTATAAAGACAAAAACCGAAGCATTATCGCAATCATTGCAAGAAGTAGGAACTCATCTTTATCAACAACAGAAAGAGGAAGAAGGAAAAGATAAAGATAAAAGTAAAGGTAAAGGTAAAGCAGAGAAAAAAGAATCAGAAGAAAATGTTAAGGATGATAAAGGTGATAAAGATGCCAAAGATGCTGATTTTGAGGAAAAATGATGATATAATATATTTAAACCACTTTAGTTTTTTATGGCAAAAAACCCTAATTTTTTAAACAGCTATAAATTAGCTTATCAAGATAGAACAATTTTCTTAAAAAATTCTATTTTAAGTATTTTAATTATAGCTTGTTTTGCTTTAGGGTCTCTTTTTTTCGTCGGGTTATTACAGGATTTTACCAATGCTAATTTAATTGGATTTTGTATATTTTGGATAATAGGATTATGTTTGCTTCCAATATTCTTTTTAGTGCTTCCAATTAAAGATTTTTTATTTTGGAATTTGATTATTAGTGCAAGCGCTTTTATTCCGTTATTACTTAGTCATCAACGGAATAAAAGCCTTTGGCTTATTTGGGGTGTTATTTTTGCCTTTTTTTTATTATCAAGAATAAAAATAAAAACAGAATATAATGCTTTAATAAATCTTCAGTGGATGCGTATAGTGACTAAAGGTTCTTTTTATATCCTTTTGGCTTTAGTAATCTCTTTATCTACTTTAATCTATTTTCAGGGAAGCATAGAATTTATAGAACAAGGAGGAACTAATATTTTAGATTCTATTTTTTCTCGCTCAGGAGCTATAC
>DAOVIY010000037.1 GCA_030673525.1 bacterium
AGATTCCAGAGGAACAAGTATTAAAAAGATTAAATATAAAATAATCCCAATACCATTGGCAAAAATTAGTAATACAAAAAATATTCTTACCAACAAAGGATCAATTCCTAAATGTTTAGCTAAACCGCCACAAACTCCTGCAATCATTCTATTATCTCTTGAACGATAAACTTTTTTTATTGGTTCTTCCATAATTTTAATTATGATTTATTTTAAGACCTTTCTTCTATTCTACCAAAAAATCGCCTCTTTGGCGAGAAATAAAAACTGCCCAGCGATGGACAGTTTTTGGTTTTTACCTCTATTTTTGCTACTCTGCTCCCCCAACTGAACACTATTAGAACCTGTCTATTTATTAAATAATGTCTTTTCTCTAAATTTTTCTATGTCCTCTGGCAACAAAAGACGAGATAAATTAGCATACTTTTGTATCCCTAAGGAAGGAGCGTGAGCAAAACCGACATATTCAATCTTTTTATTTTTATATTTTACATATCTTACGGCTGGAATTAAATCGGTATCAGAACTTACCAAGATAGCTGTATCGTATAAATCATCAACAGCCCCAACAATTAAATCTACCGCAATTTTTACGTCAGTTCCTTTCGGGAAAGCTATCTCTTTGTCTTTTAAATAACCATAAAAATTACTGCCGTCTATATAAACAGCAACTCTTTCTTTTTTGTTATTTTGGTTATCCATACAATGTAATTATAAGAACCTGCCCTTGGCAGAACCTTGAAATTAAACTTCTATTTATATAGAAAATCAATGTAGTTTAATTATAGAATCATTCTAAATAAAAAACTACCCTTGCCGAAGCAGGGGTAGTGTTCATAGTAATTGTATACTATCGCTAATATGTTTCTTTGTCAAGTGGAAAACTCTGCTCTGCGGGTAGGATTCGAAAAGTTGCCCTAAGGCAGGCCCAAGGCCCGGGAAATAGGTTCTCACCACACCAACAAAGCAAAACAAAATTCCCCACCATAAAGGTGGGGAATTTAATTTGGCTCCGCCAGCTAAACGCTGTTAGAACCTGTTTGATAGGGATTTAAGCTTTTTGTGGTTTAACGTTGAGACACTAAAGATTTTATAGAATTTTTTAATCTTTCCTGACTTAGGAATAATAATTCTTCGTTATTCTCTCGACCGATAGCTTGCCAAGGTTGAGTTATATTCCCCTTTTTGCCCGTATAGAATACCAACAAACAATCCAATCTCGGTTTAGTTTTGCTCATATCTTTGATGTATCTTTTGTAAAAAGGTGTATATTTTATAAAAAAAGATCTGATGCAGTCATCGAATTCTCTAAAAATTTCTGCTTTTTCCTCCGCCACCCTATAAACGATGTAATCTTTAGCAGCCTCTCTGCTTCTTTCCATAATCTTGCTTTTTGATTCCAAATCTTCTCCAAAAATATTCTTTCTGGCATTGGACACTAATTTTTTAAAATCTGGTTGGCTGCAAATATCATTTGTAATCTCTTGCTTCGTCTTTGTTAAATGCATGAGAAAATCAGCAGAATATCTTTTATACAAAACCGATATTGGGATTACTGAAAACAGTCCATCATATCTGTTAGCAATTTCGGTTAAAGTCTTGACATACTTTTCAGTTTTCTCTTTGGGTATTTTATTTACCTTTTGAACCCTTTCATCGCCAGGGGAAATATAAATTTTTAGCCCTGGCTTATATATTTTAACCAACTCGTCATTAAGTCTTTTTAAATTATCTAATGTTGCTTCTTCGCATAATTCTGCGTAATCTATAGGCAAATTGGGGTTTTTGCATCCTCCCCAAAATTGGAATAATTTTATTGGTAAATTTTTAGATATCTTACGTTCGATTTTCCCTAAAATAAGATTCTTTGTATTTTCGAGAGGCAACGACCCAACTCTAAATTTTTTGTTAGTTAAAATTTTATAAATTCCCCCAGTCAGTTCACTATATTCTTTTTCTAAAAAATTTCGGCTATGTTTATCTCTGTCCTTTAATTGAATAAATCTATCGGAAGTAATCAAATTATACAAACTTGTTTCTCTAATGTTTCCGACTTCATCTGTAATATTAGCATCGGTGTGATAAACATTTCCGTAAATATCTATCTGAGCTACATATTTGTATCTTCTTCGGTCAGCCCCAACAATCGGAGAATCAGGTTGCCATTCAAATCCGAATTGTTTCTTGTTAATTTCCGATAATTTCTTATACAAAGTTTCTATCATCTCTTTTGGTAATTTCATTTCTTCTCTCGCCCGTCCTGTTATAGTAATTGTCTCTATCCAGGGTATAATTCCGTTTTTTCTACAAAAGATAAATAATTTTGGTATTTCCTTATAATTTTCCTTGAGAATAATGCAGTTCAAAGCCAACCTTTTATCTTCTGCAAATCCCATGTTGACCAACATTTCGATTTTATCCAAAAATACTTTTTGAGCTCCTTTTACACCAACTAATTTATCATTTATTTCGGGATTGAAAGAATTCAATTTCACCATTAAATTTATGTCTTTTCTATTCAGCCATTCAGCTAACTCCTTGGTTAAAAGAAGACCATTGGTGAACAGAACCACGCCGAGACCAAAACCCTTAATAAATTCAATTATCTCCTTTAGATTTTTATATAACAATGGCTCTCCGCTACCCGTAATACTTACTACTTTAATTCCTAATTCTTTCGCCTGTTTTATATTATTTTTTATTTCATCTAAAGATAATTTTTCTTCTTTATTATCACTTTCTTCATTAGTAAAAGGCGCATTGCTCAAACAATAAACGCATTTAAGGTTGCACTTTTCAATTACATGTATTCTTAATTCCAACAAAAGATTATTACTATCAAAATCTTCTTCGGAAAAATCTATTGCTTTTAGAAATGGCGGTTTCATAATTTGGTATGCTATTAATTTTAAATTACGATATTCAATAAAAAAAATCAAGTTATCAAATAAAAAACCGCCTCTTTGACGAGACGGCTTCACTACTCTGCTCGCCAGATGGGACGATTTTCGAACCTTAAAATGGATAGATTCAATCAAATGTCCCGAACTACTAATAAAACAAATAAAAGAGTTCTTAGCAACCCCCTGACATTTCGGGTATACCCGAGCTACTCAGCGATTTTTCTTTTCTATGTGCTCCCCATGTTGGACGCATTTAGAACAGTTGACTGGAATAGAATAAAGGAAGATTTAAGTATTCTACAACAAAATATCAACTACTCACTTATTTAGTTTCTGCTCTTTTTTACATTTATTAAAACTTTTACCTATGTAATTAAGATTATATCTACTAATATGTTTTGAAGTTGTAAGATGTTCATATAATCTAAACATATCTTGATTAGATAATCTGCTTGCGTGGTTAATACGTTTTTCTTTTTTATATTCATTCAAAACAGATAAATCTATTGTATCCAAGTCTCTGTTTATGATAATCATACTATCTTTATCTAAACATCCTAAATAATTTTTTTTATCAAGAAAAAAAACATCGGATAAATTCACTGGCTTAATCTCTTTATCTTTGTTTCTTTTATTCTGGAACTTATTATAAAAATGCTTTCTCGAGCACTTATTTCCTATACAATAATCATTAAAAAAATCACAGAGCATATCAAAAGCTCTGTAAATTTGTGAGGTTATTACACTGTATAATATTTTATCCTTACCAGCGAGACCAAATATGATAATAAAATGAGAATGAAAACAATATTCAACTTTTCTACAATCAATTATATCGCCGAATTCATAGTTTATCATAGCAGTGTTCAAGAATATTTACTTTAATCATCCAAAACTTTCCTTCCGCCTAATTCATCGGCTAATTCATAACTGATTACAGAATTCTCGCTTGTGTGTTTATAAGGGGCTTCTTTATGAGTTTTTTTTGTTAGAACACTGGCTTTTCTATTACCCAATTTATCTATTACTTTATTTATTAAATCTGTCTCATAACTTGATAACATTCTCAAATCATATTTCTTATCTCTATCTTCAATAATCTTTCCGTATTTGTCTTTGGCCTCTTTTAAATAAATAATATCTGAAAATTGACTTTTAACCCAACCTTCAACTACTGGTTCTTCTAAATTATCTATTTCATTTTTTATAAAAGAAGGAACGGGACCATAAGGTAGTTTATAATATATATCATTTGTAATAGAACTCTTCCTCTCAGCATAAGATATAAAATCAATATAATAAAATAATTTCATTAATTTTGTAACATACAACCTGTCAACTTTATCAACAAAATATAATATAATTGTCCTTATTTTTTTAATATTAATAGAATCTGCCATATTTTTAAAAATAAAAATTAAATTTTAATAAGATTAATACTTTGTTTTAGTATATCATACTAACAAGATAATATATAATATCAATTTATAAAAAAGCTCCTTGAAATTAGATCTTTATCTCTGACATTCCCAGAAACCGCTTATTTAGCTCGGCTCCGCCTCTCTTAAAAAAATAAAGAAAATTGGATCTCAGGGTTCATAAGCATTTTTATGTTTCTCCTACCAGTAACTGCAAGTCCGTGAGCTGTGGTTAAGCTGGTGCTTTGCATGCTAAAGAATCTAATTCAAGGAGTTATTATTAGTATAGCAAAGCACAAGTGTATGTCAATAATAGCAATACTATTCTAATCAGACGCGTTTAGAACAGTAGATTGGAAAAAAATTAAGGAAGAATTAGAAACTTTTAGATTTGCAATGAGACAGACAATAAATCTATCAGTTTTTATTAAAACCTAATTCTTACCTCTAAAAGCCTCTTTCAACAAACGATTCCAAACATCTTCAGCCAAATTGTGTGCCGCCTTAAAAGTTTGATAAACTTTTTCTTTATCATTTTTCCAAGAGTTAAAATTTTTACGAGCTTCTAATATCTCTTTTACAAAATCAGCAGTTTTTGGGCTATATCTCTTTTCAAAAAATGAAACCATCTTTTCCTTATCTTGTATAAATTCTAAAGCTTGATTATTCTTAAGCTCCTCATCTGTTAAAGCCAATTCAACACCTAAATAGGCAGTAGTTTTTCCATTTACTATACTCTCATTCATAAGAAGTGATAAATCTTTTTTAAGGTTGTAAGCCAAAGGGGCGTTTTTGAGTTGGATTCGCATTATGGGCAAATCTCTAAAAGCAACTTTAATGATGTATTCTTTATCAAAATTAAGATTTAAAGAACCTAAAACATCTTTTCCGTAAACTACTTTTTGCATATTTAGAAATCCTATTAAAACGCTTTTTGGAACGCCGAATGGAAACTCTCCTTCTTTATCAAGAATACTGCAGATATTTAAATTCATTAAAACTTCTGGCTCTTTTTTAACAAATGGCGAAGGAAATTTGAATGGTCTAAATTCAGGTTTAATTGAGAAATAATCAGAGTATTTATTTACTAAATCTGTTAATATTTCTCCTATCTTAATATATGTGTCAGCAGATGCTTTCTCATTCAAACATAAAAATATATTTACATCAGGTTTGTCTAAGGACATTTTATTTATAGCATAGCTACCAGTTAATGCTAAACATTCAATCTTATCGCTAACCTGCTCTTTTAATTGAGAAATTAAATCATTGACTGCCTTATCAATTTTAGTTTTTAATTCATTTTGATTCATATTATTTCATACTACAAAAAAATTGCCCTTTTGGCAATTTTCTGATTAAGTGATATTTATGGGCGACTCGGTCGGGGTATTTTAAAAAAATGAAACAGTATAAAAAAGTAATGAAAAATAGAACTGACCCTATTTTCTCCTGTTTAATTTAATTCAAGCTCTGCAACAATGGGCAAATGGTCGGATATATCGGTATCTATGGTTTTAAAACTTTTGCATTTTAGCCTCTCCG
>DAOVIY010000056.1 GCA_030673525.1 bacterium
AATAGAGAAATTATTCAAAAAAATTGGCAAAAAAGATAAACAAAAACTATTGGGGATTATTGAGAAATTAGTGAATAGAAAAACAAAAACTCTTAAAATTCAAAAGATTAAAAATACTGATTTTTATCGCTTAAAATCCGGCAGATTTAGAATTATATTCCATCATTATAAAAAAGAGATTATTATTGATAGTATAAAATTAAGAAGCGAAAAAACTTATAAAAAGTTGTAATTATAGGGGACACAGGGTGTCCCCTAGATTGTTATGAATTATATTTTACATCATCTAAAGAAATTCGATTGGATTCTTATCATTTCAGCCCTGCTTTTATTTGGTTTTGGAATGCTTTCTTTGTATAGTTCTTCTCAGGGAAGAGGAGATTTTCTGAATTTTAACAAACAATTAACTTTTTTTATTATTGCTATCTTCTTGATGTTTTTGTTTAGTTTTTTAGATTGGAGAATGTTTAGGGAAGACCCTTATTTAATTTTGTGTTTTTATGTCTTTTCTTGTTTGGCTTTAATAGGACTATTCTGGTTTGCACCAGAAATTAGAGGAATAAAATCCTGGTATAAGCTTGGGCCTTTATCAATTGATCCAATAGAGTTTACTAAAATAGTTTTAATAATTTTATTGGCTAAATATTTTTCTATGCGTCACATTGAAATGTATAAAGTGCGCCACATTATTCTTTCTGGTTTTTATGTTTTTCTTCCTGCTTTTTTAATTTTTCTTCAGCCAGACATGGGCTCAGTTTTAATTTTGATTGCTCTTTGGGTAGGAATTCTAATTATTTCTGGAATACAGGTCCGTCATTTCTTGGTTTTGGTTTTATGTTTCGCTTTACTTCTAATTTTTGGTTGGAACACACTTTTAAAAGATTATCAAAAAGACAGAATTTTAAATTTTTTTACACCCCAGCTTGAACCCTTGGGTTCTGGTTGGAATCAGGCTCAATCAAAGATAGCTATTGGTTCAGGTGGGATTTTTGGTCAAGGTTTTACTAAAGGTTCTCAAACTCAATACGGGTTTTTGCCAGAACCTCAAACAGATTTTATTTTCGCTGCTATTGCTGAAGAATTTGGATTAATTGGAGTATCAATCCTTTTAATCTTATTTTCTATTTTTCTTTGGCGAGTAATCAGTATTGCTATTCATTCTCAAAGTAATTTCCCCCGTCTTTTTGCTTCAGGCTTTTCAATCATCTTAATTTCCCAAATTTTCATTCATATCGGAATGAATATCGGGATATTGCCCATAATTGGTATTTCTTTGCCCTTAGTAAGTTATGGTGGCTCTAGCTTAATTGCTACCTTTGTTGGATTAGGAATTTTACAAAGCATAAAAACACACTAAATTAGTCATATTAATTATCCACAGTTTTTCGCTTGACTGGGTATATCGGATGTCAGAGAATAAAATAATATGGCAAGAGAATACATATCTTTGCAAGAAGCAACAAAATACTGCAATTATTCACAAGAATATTTAAGTTTGAGGGCAAGGCAAAGCAAACTAAAAGCAATTAAGTTTGGACGAAACTGGGTTACTAAAAAAGAATGGCTTAATGAATATTTGCGTGGGATTGAAGAATACAATGACAGTTTTGCTAAAGAGAAAAAAGTTATTGCTCCTCCCAAGAATTTACCAACAGAAGAACAGCTCAAAAAAGACGTCATTGGTTTAGACGTGAGAAAAGCATTAAAACCAGAGCTTCAGATACGCTTTGGTTTTGTTGTTATTTTTATTTTAAGTTTAATTGCAACCAACCTTGTTTTTAGTCAAGAATCTTTTAAGAGCGTTTATCAAGACGTTTCTACTTTTATTGGCAGTATTGATAAGAGAATTGATGAGGTTTTGGTTGACATGTCTAAGGGAGCTCAAGAAGTTGTTCAGGGAATCAATAATAATATTGATAGAAAAGTAATTGAAATTGTTGGAATAAGCAAGCAGGTTATTGGAAATATTTTTGATGGAACAGTAATCCTAAAAGGTTTTGTTTTAGAAATGAGCGAGATATATAATCTTGCTGATAAGTTTCTTGATAAAAAAGTTGTGGATCTTGGAAAAGAAACATATGATGCAGTTTGTAAAAGCGCCCAAGCTGCTGTTGTGAGTTTTGCTTCCAAAACAAGAGATGGCTATATTGCTGCAGACAATTTTGTTAATAATAAAATCTTTAGTTTTGGAAGAACAATACTTGATGGTTTACGGTCGAGATTGAAGAAATTAAAATCGAGATAGTAAGATTAAAAGAAGAGGGAATACCAAATGGCAATGACGGAACAATTACTGGAGCCATCCGCTTTAAATAGTATTAGATAATCAATGGTTGATAATCATTTATCAATGATCACTAAAAAAGATAAAAGATATCCAGAATTGTTAAAAAAAATAAAGGATCCACCAAGGAAACTTTATTATAAGGGAGATTGGAATTCAGAGATTTTTGAGAATTGTTTAGCTGTAGTTGGAAGTAGAAGAATGACAACATATGGAAAACGTGTGGCAGAACAATTTGTGACTGAAATAGCTGCAGCTGGAATAACGATTGTGTCTGGATTTATGTACGGGATTGATGCTACGGCTCACAGAGCAGCGCTTGTGGCTGGGGGACGGACTATTGCTGTAATGCCATGCGGGGTGAATATTATACATCCTGCATATCAGGAAAAGCTTTATAATGATATTTTAAAAAACAAAGGACTGATTATTTCGGAATTTGAAAACGATTTTCCTCCTGATATTTGGACATACCCCAAGAGAAACAGAATAGTTGCTGGATTGTCTAAAGCAACTCTAATCATAGAGGCTGCTACTAAAAGCGGGTCTTTAATAACAGCAAATTATGCAAAAGAATATAGAAGAAAGGTTTTTGCAGTACCAGGTCCAATAACAAGCAGTAATTCTGCAGGAATTATTCAATTATTAAAAGACGGAGCTTTAATAGCAAGTAAAGCAAGAGATGTTTTAGATCATTATAATTTAATATGATAGCGTAAAACCCAAAACGAAAAGTGCAAAATCACAATGTAAAATGTAAAACTAAACTTTAAATTTATTATGATGTATACAACACAAATAGTTATAGCCGCATTTGGCGGCGGAATGGTTAGAGGATTGGTTGGGTTTATTAAACACCAATATTCTTACAAAAATGTTAAATTTGATTTATCATATTTTATAGGCATGATGTTTATGTCTGGTATGGTAGGGCTTTTGAGTGCTGCAGCAGTTAATCAGATAGGATTAACCTTTTTAGGTTCTTTTACCCCAGCTTTGGGTTTTATTGTTGGTTATGCTGGTGGAGATTTTATTGAGAATGTTTATAAAATTATTATTAAAAAGTCGAATATTTATGAATAAAGCGTAAAACTAATAAAAATTTTATGCTTTATGCTATAGTTTTGTAGTTTGCGCTTTACATTTTAAGTTTACCCCTTGACAAAGGTTTTGAAAAAGATTAAAATATTAGTACTAATTTTTAATTTTTTGCCTGAATTTAGTTTCAAAAACTAGTTAAAATAATAAATTATTGTGCCCCGAGACATTTTTGGGGTCTTTTAGCATATTACTTAAAGAACTAAAGTTCTATTCAAAGAGCTAAAGC
>DAOVIY010000075.1 GCA_030673525.1 bacterium
GAGGTATTAGCATCTGGTTTGATTCCGGTTATTTATAAATATCCTGTTTTTAGGAAAGACATTGAGAAATACAGGCTGAACATGGTTGCTTTAAATAAGTATGAAATTGATGAGGAGGCTCTCTCGAAAACAGTGGAGGTAGTTACAAACACTAAAAAAAGGAGAAAAATGATTGAGGATAATTTAAAGATACTAAAAAAGAATTTTCCCCACAGGATTATGGCTTTTAGATTGCGTCAGGCATTTACTAAAAAAAGAATGCATGGTTGATGTTTGGAAAAAGTTCTTGATAGCACTTTTTGTAATAAAGTTTATACCAAGAGATAACCTCACCAAGATTAAAGTTTACTTGACAAACCACTTTTATCTTTTTTATCTGTTTTATGGCTTCGGAGCATTTTATAAATATCTGGTATAACAGAAACTATTTGGCATACACCTAATATTGCGCAAGTACCTGCTAGAAACTGCCCCCAATCTTCCTGAAAATTACTCATTCCTTGGTAAAAACCATAACTCCAACCCGCAGTTACTAAAATACCCCCAAGCAAACCCACTTGACTTGGGTCCTTTTTTCCAAGAATACCAAGACCATCATAGATTCTATCATTAGTTTGATTTTCCATAGCTAATGAATAAAAATGGGGTTTATAAAGTTTGTGTAGGTATTGTAATTGAATAGTAGTAAGTTAATGGTCCATTGAGGAGTCGAACCTCATTCTATTCGGTGTAAACTAATTTATCAAATTACTTCATAAATTAAATAGCACTTTTTGTAATAAACCTTTTTACATCCCTAAAAATTTAAGCAATTCATATACTAAAAATGCAGGCCATACAATTGCTTTCAATACCCCTAAAACTCCCATCCAAAAGCTAGTTGCAGTAGAGATATAATAAATTGCTGCCCCAATAAAACCAAAGCCATAAAATGCCCCGCCGCAACCAGTATTACATACATTTTGTTTCATATTTTTTCTTTTCATATTTACCTCTTATTTATTTAATAACATGGTCCATCGAGGAGTCGAACCTCGGTTTGCTCGGTGTAAACGAGCTGTCTTAAGCCGTTGGACTAATGGACCTACAAAAGAACCTAAGCGGTTCTTTGGAATCTCCCTTCCTGTTCAGGTTGGCGATTTCTTTATTGCAATCCGACGGAAATCGCAAGGGTATTACAACTATTATCTTAATCACATAAATTTTATATAGCATGTATGTTTTTAAGTTTTACGCGTGATTGGTCTAGTGGTATGACGTGACGTTGCCAACGTCGAAGCGGGAGTTCAATTCTCCCATCGCGCATAATAAGAATGAGTGCGACTTCCGTCGAGTGATGTAAAGAAGTCGCCCACTGGAACAAGAAGGGAAGGATTGTGAAAGGAAACCGCTTAGGTTTCTTTCATTTTATAAACTCATTTTCCTTATTTAAAAAAAGAAGATGATAGCTTTTCCAGTTTTAGGAGCATTGGCATTAGCAACAGGGACTATTATGGAAAAAATAGTTTTAAGAAAAAGGAAAATCAGCATTACCGCATATCAAACTGCAGGATTTTTAGCCCTTGTTTTAGTAATGCTGCCTTTTATTTATTTTTTCTGGAAAATGGATTCTCCGGCCCTTGAACTAAAAAATATTTTAATTTTTTCTTTGGTAATTCTTTTTTCAATTGCAGCAAATTTGTTTGCTTTTTATTCTTTAAAATGGGAAAAAATTAATAACATAGAACCTGCAAGAGTTCTTGAGCCTTTATTTGTTATATTGCTTGCAATTGTTTTTAGTTTTTTTGCTGCTGAACTTTATGAAAGAAATTTAAAAATCATAATCCCTGCTTTAATAGCAGGTCTGGCTTTAATTTTTTCCCACATAAAAAAACATCACTTGCATTTTAATAAATATTTTATAGCAGCAATATTAGGAAGTTTTTTCTTTGCTTTAGAATTAGTAATTTCAAGATTAATTCTTGATTTTTATTCTCCAATAACTTTTTATTTTTTAAGGTGCTTTTCTATTTTATTAATTAGTTTTGCTTTGTTCAGGCCAAAATTAAATAACATAAATAAGAAAGTAAAATTTGAAATTTTGGTTGTAGGAATTGTCTGGTTTGTTTACAGAATAATTGTTTATTATGGGTATTTGAATTTTGGAGTAGTTTTTACAACACTGATGATAATGCTCGGGCCAATATTTATTTATTTGTTTGCATGGAAATTCCTCAAAGAAAAACTAAACTGGAGAAATATTACTGCTGCTTTTGTCATAGTTGGTTGTGTTTTGTATGGGGTTTTGGGCTGAGGGAAAAAATAAAATACAAATTAACTTAATTGATAATCTTTTGCAATTTTTATTGATTCTACATAATCTTTTACACCCTTATAAGTGCATTCTTCACTCCTTCCTATAACAATTCTCCCATTATTAATAGCAAGAGGTCTTTTAATTTCTATTAAGTCATTTGAATCCTCAAGATTCATATTTAAGTGTTTCTCATAAATTTCTAAAACTTCTTTTGGACTTATTAGTTCTGCCAAGAGACCTGCGTAAATTCCTGGCTGGTGTCTTAAATCTCTTGTATACATTGTAACTTTTTTTCCTTGTTTCTCTAATATTCTAGTCAGTTCCAACCCGCCTATGTCCTCTTCAAAATATATTCCC
>DAOVIY010000063.1 GCA_030673525.1 bacterium
CAGCGACCTTTGCTCCTCTGGAACGAATTTTAGAAAATGCCTCATGTCCAGGAGTATCAATAAAAGTGATCTTTTTACCTTCCACTTCTATTTCATAAGCGCCAATATGTTGAGTGATTCCACCTGATTCTTTTTCAGCTATTTTTGTTTTTCTAATATAATCTAAAAGGCTCGTTTTACCATGATCTCCATGTCCCAAAACGACGATAATCGGAGGACGTGAAACTAAACCTAATTGTTTGTTTTTATCTTTCATATTAATAAATATGGCGGAGGGGACAGGACTCGAACCTGCAAGCCCTTACGGGCACCAGTTTTCAAGACTGGCGCATTACCATTCTGCCACCCCTCCAAAAATAGTCCCCTCGGCAGGACTCGAACCTGCAACCAACTGCTTAAGAGGCAGCTGCTCTGCCGATTGAGCTACGAGGGGTTTTATCGTGCCCTCGGCAGGATTCGAACCTGCAATCTTCTGTTCCGAAGACAGACATGTTATCCAGTTACACTACGAGGGCAGGATTGAAAAAAGAACTATTTTGCTTTATGATTAGATAAACATACCAATTGTTTATTATAATGAAAAAACTGTAAATATGCAAATACCTTTGGAAGTATTAGAAATAATAAAAAAGCTTAATAGGTCTGATTTTGAAGCTTATATTGTTGGAGGGTGTGTTCGGGATCTTGTCCTGAGTGAAATTGAAGAATTAAAAAGAAATCCAAAAGATTGGGATATTACCACTAATGCCAATCCTGAGCAAATTCAAAAACTTTTCTCTGATAGCGTTTACGAAAATGAGTTTGGCACTGTTGCAGTAAAAACTGGTTCAGAAAACCCTAATTTAAAAATTATTGAAGTTACTACCTTTAGAAAAGAAGGAAAATACAGCGACAAACGTCATCCTGATAAAATAGAATTTGCTAAAACAATAAATGAAGATCTTAGCCGTCGTGATTTTACTATCAATGCAATGGCTCTTCGTCTTGAAACGCAAAACTTAAAACTTAAAACCCAAGAAAAAAGTTACAAGTTGCAAGTTGCAAGTTATAAGATTATTGATCCATTCAATGGAAAAAAGGATCTACAAAAAAAACTTATCAGAGCAGTAGGAAATGCAAAAGAACGATTTTCTGAAGATGGCTTACGCTTAATGCGAGCTATTCGTTTTGCCTGTGAGATAAATTTTCAAGTAGAACCCAAAACATTAAAAGCCATAAAAGATAATGCTTCCTTTTTAGCGTTTATCTCAAAAGAAAGAATACGGGATGAATTAATTAAGATTATTAATTCTCCCGAAGCTGTTAAGGGAATTTTTCTTTTACAAGAAAATAATTTGCTAAAACAAATTATTCCAGAATTAGAAAAAGGTATTGGGGTAACTCAAAACAAACACCATATTTATACTGTTTGGGAACATGCTTGGCGCTCTTTAGATTATGCCTGTAAAAAAGAATATAGTTTCGAAGTAAAATTAGCCAGTTTATTCCACGACATTGGAAAACCATATACCAAAGAAGGTGAAGGCATAGACGCTACTTTTTATAATCATGAATGGCAAGGAGCAAAAATTATAGCCCGTATTCTTAGTCGTCTAAAATTTCCCAAAGATAAAGCAGAAAAAATCATTAAATTAGTGCGTTATCATGGTTTTGTTTATGATCCAGAAATTACTACAGACGCTGCTATCCGTAGATTATTAGTTAAAGTCGGAAAAGAAAATATTCAAGAATTAGCTCAAGTAAGAGAAGCTGATAGGATTGGATCTGGATGTCCTAAGGCCCTACCTTTTCGCCTCCGCCACTTTTTATTCCGCGTAGAAAAAGTATTGAAAGAATTAGAGGGACAACAGCCATCTTTAAAAATATTAAAAATAAATGGCAATGATATAATCAAAATATTAAGCATTAAACCAAGTCCTAAAATTGGGGCAATTTTGAGTATCTTATTAGAACAAGTATTAGATAATCCTAAAAAGAATAGTAAAAAATATTTAGAAAAAGAGGCAAAAGAATTAAGTCAACTTCCTCAAAAGGAATTGAAAAGTAAACAAAAAATAGCCCAAGAAAAATATAAAAACCTTTTAGAAGAAGATGAAAAAGAAATTAAAAAGAAATATTATGTAAATTAACGGGCCGTAGTGTAGTGGTAGCACGAGTCCTTCGGGAGGATTTAGCCCGAGTTCAAATCTCGGCGGCCCGACAAATAATATGAATATACTTCAAACAATTATTTTAGCTATTACTCAAGGTGTAACTGAGTTTTTACCAATTTCCAGTTCTGGTCATTTAGCTGTACTGCAAATTCTCTGGAATTTGCCAAAAACCTCAATAGCTTTTAACACCCTCCTCCATTTTGGAACATTAGGAGCAATATTAGCAGTTTTTTCACAAGAAATTAAAGAAATATTCCATAATAGAAACTGGCAATTAATTAAACTTATTATCATAGGAACAATTCCAGCTGTAATTTTTGGTTTTTTCTTCCAAACCAAGATTGAATCATCATTCTTTTCTTTAAAATTTATAGGATTATCTTTTTTAATTACTGCCTTATTTCTTCTATCAACCAAATATTCAAAAGCACAAAAAGATACAATATCCTGGCTTGACGCTTTAATAATAGGAATCGCTCAAGCAGCTGCGCTTTTCCCGGGAATTTCTCGTTCTGGATTTACTATTTCTGCAGGGTTATTAAGAAAATTAAAGCCAGAAATTGCTTACAGATTTTCTTTTCTTTTAGCTCTTCCTATTATTTTGGGAGCTGTTATTTTACAACTGCCTGCATTGCTACAACAGGGAGAAAATAGTTATTTATTAGGTGGAATAGGAATGTTAATTTCATTCTTTATAGGAATTATGAGTTTAAAGATTTTAGAGAAGATATTAAAAAGAGGAAAATACTTTTGGTTCTCTCTTTATTTAATAATATTAAGCATGGTAATCTTAATAGAAGTATGCTAAAACAAACAATCAAAAACTTCGTTCAAGAATCCTGTAAAAGAATAGCTATTCAAAATAATTGGTCTCTTTCTTCTATTCCTAATGTTTCATTAGAAATACCAAAAAACGAACAATATGGAGACTATAGTACAAC
>DAOVIY010000057.1 GCA_030673525.1 bacterium
AGCCCTTCCAACACAATAAATTTTCCAGGGTAATTACTTTTTTTCATTATTATATAATAACATATTGGAGTTAAATGAAAAAGCAGCCAATATCAATTGACTGTTTTAAATTTGCAGTTCAATTGAGAAGCTTTAACACTTACTCTCTTTTTTAGATTTTTATTTCTTTCAAAAAAACAGGAACCGGGGTAATACCTGCAGGTATGGGACGACGTTAGAGCCTATTTAGTAAGACTGAAGTGATTAAATTTTAATTTTACCCTCTTTGACTAATTGGAAAAATCTTTTAGTTCCAGGGTAAAGCTTCAACTTCATAGCTTCATCTAAAGAAAACCATCCACAATCAGAAGACTCCTCTTTATTGATTTTTATTTCTCCACTAATAATCTCTATAATCCAAAAAGAAACAGTTTTTACCTTAGTATCTCCCGTTGTAGTCCACAATTTTTTTATCGGTTTTATTTTTAAAGTAGTCTCTTCTGAGACTTCTCTAACAATACAATCTTCTTCACATTGATCAATAACCTCACAGACCCCATGGGGTGGTCCCCAATATCCCAACATTGCTTTTCTTGAATCCTTTAATAAAAGATACTTATCATCTTTGATAATTAAGGCAGCTATACCATGACTCAATAAGCTAGGAAAATTCTTTTTCATATTATCTATTATACCAAAAACCCGAGAAACAATCTCTGGCTTTACTGACTCCGGGAAGCAGACGACGTTCGAACCTATTCTATGACCACAAAAGAGTATTTTGAAATACCGGTTTCAACTACTTCTGAGGATGGACGATGTTAGAACCTTTTTAGTAGAAAATTTGGTCTAAAATTCTATTCCCGGATTATCTTTGTTTAAAACAAACCTAATAATTTCGCCTCCACAGAAACTCTCAACTAATTTTTTCATTTCCTCTAAAATCTTCTCAACATCTTCCCTTAATATAGGAGGCAACCCTTCTATTACTACAATGGCATTTTTGGTTCCCTCGGTAAATTTAGTCCTATCTGCTTCCCGCCAATTAAATCTGCGACAGATAGCAGAAATTTCGTCTTTATAAATAACCTCGCCTTCGTGTGGTGGTCTTGCTTCTTTATCTCCTAATAATAAAACTGATGGCTCATTTTTTTCTGCAACTGTCAAATAAATATCTCCCTGAATTTTATCTAAATCCTCTCCGCCAATTGGAAGCATATGTTTCAAAGAAATATAATTGTAAATATCAACGATTTTGTTTATATGTCTTAATTCCTCTCTCTTCAGAGTCCTTTTGTAGAGAGCTTCCACAGAGCTCTTGCTTTCTTTAGGTTTTGCCCCAAAAGTCCTATACGCTTCTCGCCAAACATTTATTTTGGGATTTTGAGATAAAGTTTCAGAATTAAATTGTGATTGAATCTCTTTTTCTCTTTCTTTAATGACTTTTATAATTTCCTCCGATGAACCCTCATTGTTAATCTTCTTGCAAACCAAAACACCCACATTTAGATTGGGAAACTTTTCAAAAATTTTGTTATTAATTTTGAACTTCATATTTCTTATTTTAACATAAAAAACTGCCCAACGAATGGGGCTTTTTTAGTTTACCCTACTATGTTACTCACTATTTCTTAGAAATTCAGAATCGTCCTGACTCCTATTAATTTTTTATAATCAGCTATTTATTAAAAAATTCTTTCAAAATGTAATGATAGATTTTTTAATTTTGATAAATTGTTCTCCTTATCTATTACTTCTATGAATTCTGTTAGTGGATAAAAACTATCCGCAATGGATTGGAAATACTTATAATATCCTCCCCGTTCACAAATGAATTCTAAAAGATTTATACCTTCTTGATTGAAAACTCCTGCAAATTCCTTAGCTGAACTAATATCATTTTTACTTGGGAGCGTGATAATAATATCACCAGGATTAGGATTCGGATGATTATGAAAAATAAGTATTGATTTTTGACCTTCTTCTTTAGCTCTATATACCATTCCTCCAGCTGACATATAAATAGGAACTTCAGTTCGGTTATATCCTTTATTTAACCATAGCAAATTTATTTGTTGATTTTTTTCGAATGCGATTATAGCCCATTCGTGTTTTTTGTATTTGAGAAGTGCTCCTGCTATTGATGGAAAATCAAAGAGATTCTCCTTAACCTTATAATAACTTCCATCTGGTCTCATATTTTTTTTAAATTCTTTATCAGCATTAAATTCCCTCCTGTTAAAAACAAAATAAGAATTAATTTGTTTATCCCTTCTCTTCATTGCTAATTGTTTTATTTCATCTTTAGTTAATGGGCGTAAATAAATGAGAATAAAAATAAGCGGAGCGAAACATATAATACAAATAATAGAAATTAAAATAATCATAATTTCCACGAATGTTTACCTTTAACTCTCTTAATTAAATTAACCTAATTCTTTAGATATTTCAATTTAAAAAATTGCCCAGCGATAGGTATTTTTGGATTAGCTTTTTTGCGGCAAACTTTCAATTTATAAATTTCGGTATTTACTTTTATTATCTTGATATCTTTTCCTACCTTCTAAAAAAGATTTATATTGTGGTAATTTCTTAAATTCATCCATAGAAAGTTTCTGTATGCCCAAATATTTCATAACTTCGTGGCCAAACGGTGTCCAGCGAAAAGCATGTTCACGATATTCTCCTTCACATACAGAGGCAAACCAAAGAATACCCAAATCCATTAACCTTAAAACAGACATTTTCACTTCTGCGGGTACTCCCGTGGTATGAAAATGATTAAAATCTTCCGGATTTCGACCATAATTATACATTAGTTCTAATGCCTCACCATCGATTGATTTTGCAGCCGCTTGTACACGTTTACTTTTGTGCCACTCTTGATTCTCTAGAGCAGTTTTCAATTCATCCGCTAACCATTCGGTTGTTAAATCTCCCTGGTGTTCATTAATGGTCATTCCAGAGACATCGAAAGGAATTTTACCCGAAGAACTCTCTCTAATCAATAAAATATCCTGTGGCTCCCGGATAGCATTTGCAATACCCAATTCATAAAGCACGTTTACATTAGCCTGTTTTGAATTTTCGGGTGATTTTGGATCATCTGATAAATCGAATAATAACATTTTTGAGTTTGCAATTCCATCAAAAATTTTATCTGTAATCACATTGGCATCACAATCCTCTTTCACTCTTACTGCTTTGTCAAAACCTACTTTCTTTGCTCCAATATTGATCTTATCAAATTTACCATCGAAGGAAACATGAAACGGCATACATATAAAGAGCTCATTTTTCTGCTCTCCCTCCCAAAATCTTTCGAAAAAAAATTTTGCATACATAATATTTTAAAATTTCCTTAATTTTTTCTTTCATTTATTTAAAAATTCTCGAAAAGAACAAAAATAACAAAATTACAACTATTATTATGTATATTGTTTTAAGACCCTTATTTGATACTTTTATATTTTCTTTTTCCAATTCTC
>DAOVIY010000049.1 GCA_030673525.1 bacterium
CATATCAACGTTTCTAAAAGGGAAACTTCAGATGACATTTCTTCCAAATAAGAATATTCTTCCAAAGAGTTTTCTATTTTTAATAATATTACTTTTTCTGTTTTAAGATCGGAGGCAGCTCTAGTTTTTAATAATTTAGCTTGAGCAATGGCATGATCTATAATATCCAAGTCCATTACTTCATTTAGCATTTGGGCAACTTTGCCCGGTTTTTCAGATAATAGGAAGGGGGCAGATAATTGAGATTGAATGTTGATAGGAATCAAATTAAGAGCTTGTTGAATTTCCTTTGGGGGTTCCCCTGAACCAATTGCTCTGAAGTCACCTTCGTGGGTAGAAAGCCTGTAATAATTGCCTGTTTTGTCTCTTCCTTTGAATACAGATACCCCATTATCCAATCCTATTTCCACCAGACATTCTTTTTCTGTATCCCAATGAGATGGATAATTTTTTCCAGAGGGTTTGTTAAAAGCAACCCAATTTATTGCTCGGAATAAAGTAGATTTGCCGGCATCAGTATTGCCTAATATGGCGTTGGTACCTTTATCAAATTCAATATAGGTATCTTTGTGGCCTTGGAAGTTAATTAATTTAACAAATTTAATCATATTATTTTATTTTAGGTACTATTTAAAAGTTTAAAATTTTGGAAATTTTTTTCAGTGTAGGTATTGATTTTTTGTGACCATGAATTACAAGAGACACAAATGTACGGGAAATCCCCATCTTTTTTGCCAGATCAGTAATGCTTAATCCCTTGTCAATAAGGCGCTTTTTTATATTCCCCGGTGATAAAAATTTTTTTGGTTGAAAAACATTCAAATTTAATTCTTTTTGGATTATTTCTTCAATGTCATTGGAAAGTGTGTCCATAATTATTTCTTGAGGATTAATACAAGGTAATTCTTTCAATTTAATTATTCGTCCGGAAGGGGTTCCTGAAATAAGCTCAATACAATAAACTTCTTTTTTAAGTTCCATTTTAATATTTTCCTTGGATATTTGGGCAGTATAATGGGAATTGTTTTTAGAGGGGAGAACAAATAATACATTCTCCCCTCTTTGCGTTAAGAGTTTAAAATCCAATCTACCACACTACCTCCATCCTTTAAAATATTATCAGGCAAGTTTGCCATTTCTAAAGTTCTTTCCATAGGAGTATCTGCCAGAATCACTGCTTCTTCATAAGCTTTGTTTTTTAATAACCGGGTGGCATCAAACCAACTATTATTTATCCGATGATCTACGCTTTTGCTAGTTTTGTGAAAGTCCACATACTCTGTCACAGCATTAACTACACCCCAAACAGTGTCCTTTGCACTTTTTAAATTCGATCCTTTCCCCTGTCCTTTATAGAGATCAAAACAATTTTTAATATGCCTTGCTTTAGCAGGAGATATGTCTTTTTCTTTTTCCAAGTTTCCTTTTTCATCCCCAGCGGAAAAAACTTTGACAAGCCATTGAACAGCTTCTTTATCCTTAATAACTCTTTTAGCCATTTTATCGGCTTGTTTTGTAAATCCGTCAAAACTATCTCCAGCTAATCCCAAAGTTTCTTTGATTTCATCCGGGTTGAAAATTTTGTTGTGTGGAACTTTTACTTGATTTTGATTTTCTTTATTTTCTTGAAGTACGGCAAATTCCAGGGTATTATTACAAACCACTCGAATTGATGTAAATGAAGCAGTGGTAGCCAAACTACCATCACAACTGGTAGCTAAAAGTACAAAACCTTTGACTAAGTCATTTCCACGTATATTGGCTTCTTTTCCGATTTCCACCAAAGCCCAAAATTTCTTTCCGCCGAATAAAACTCCGGCAGTATTCATTTTGAATCCCGCTGTTTCAATTAATCCTTTAAAAAAGTTAAGGATTTGGGCAGGTTGCACAAGTTTATAATGATTGGAAACAATGCTTAGGGGTTTCCCATTGTCTTCTCTATAAAGAGCAATTCTATTGGGGAAAGAATGTAATTTTCTTGGGGAATCTGGTTTGTTTGCCCGATAACTCAAGTTGCTGGATAATATTTCAAAGTCCATACCAGCTTGTTTGGCCCAAACTTCTAAAGAGGCATTTTCCTCCATTTTTTGACCAAGTCCGTGCCAAGGTATTTCTCCTATAAAGGCCATTGGTACTATTCCGTTGGTTTCTACTAATTCGTGAGCCATAATTTTTTTCTCCTTATCCCATTGGGGTTAGAGTGGTACGGTTAGTTATCCTTTTAGATATGTTCAATTTCCATAACTTCTACGCTTTCTAAAGAAGCTTGTGGTGTATTATTGAAATTAACTAATAATAAAACATCACATCTTAATGGGGTTTTGCCTTCTGGTCTACTCAAATGAGTTACAAACATACCAATATATTTATATCCTTCGGAATTTTTAAAAATGATGTTATCTCCCTTTTTATATTTTTTTAAAAGTTGTTTTCTTAAATTCTCATTATATTTATTTACATTTTTTATATGCTCTGAATGTTTCATGGTCTTTCTCCTTATCCCTTTGGGGTTGAGTAAATTGTAAGTATGTAAGCTATTATATCCTGGACTTTAGCAAAAGTAAAGAACTTTTTTTAAATTTTCTAAACTTTTTAAATTATTTTTTTATTTTTTCCATAATTTTTCTTCGCATAAACAATGCCATGCAGAGGGAGTTGCTTTTTTCCATGTACTTTTATTATGATGACATTTTCCTTCTAGGTTAGTTATATATTGATAATATTTACAATTACCACAATTTTTAGTAACCCTTTTATTATGTTTCATTTTCTATTTCTCCTGGCCCATTCTGCAATCATTATCCCATCCGCGTCTTTTCCAATATTTAATTCGGGCCACCATCGTTGACCTATTTGTTTGCTAGCCTTTTTTAATTCATCTGCACCTTTTATTCCTTTGGGTAATAATTCTTTTTGCCATTGTTTAGAATCTAAAAAATGATGAGTTAAATTTAATCTTTCCAATACAATTAAAGTTGCTTCCAATGCTCTAATAGCTGATAAGGATGCTTGAAACCTCCCAGGATCGATCATAGGCCGTTCTATACCTATAAAGTGAACCGGAGCTAATCTTTTTAACTTAATTAATATATCTGTCAATTTATTGGTATCTATACGGGTAACTTTTCTAACTTCTTTTTGGTAATTAAATGAAGAAAAAGTGGGCATCTTAAGAATACCTCTTTCAACGTTATTATTATCTGACCATCCAATACTGCCAGTCACACCATTATCCAATCCTATATATATTTTTTTTGGTATTCCTTTTGTTCTCATTTACAAAAATGCCTTTCCCAATTATGGTGATACATTTCCCATAACCTTTTTAAATCATATTTTAAACAAATATTTTTAAAATTAAATATGGTACAATTATCTTTTTTTAAAGTCATGGAGGGACATCCTTCAAAAGGTAATTTTACCAATTTTAAATTCCTAATAAGTAATTTTTTTTCTCTACGAGCATTTGTTATTTTTTTATGCGCTTGAGAATTTGGATCTAATTCATGAGTAAGGTAGGATATTGCCCGTTTTACACCTATTCCTGGTATTCCAGGAACATTGTCAGAAGTACATCCGGCAAGTTGCTTCACATAAACCCATTGGTCTGGGGTAATACCATTGTATTCTTCTCTGAGAGTTCTACGATTGGTATATTTTTTCTTTACTGGGCTATATAAACAACAATCATCTAATAATTGTAACATATCGTTGTCGTTAGTAATAACCCACGCTTTTCTTTTTGTGTTATTCTTTTTTACATATGAAGCAATTATATCGTCAGCCTCATAACCATAAATTTCCCATATGTTTTTAAATCCTAATTGCGGTAATATTTCTTTTTTTAATTTAAGTATTTGAGATAATCCTTGATCAAAAAACCATTGATCTGCTTCATTCAATATTTTATCTTTATATTTATATAATGAGTATATTTCTTTCCTAAAATTATGGGGAGAATCACAAGCAAAAATTATTTGATTATCCCTAAATTCTTTAGTCAATACTATAATTTGTTGGATGACTCCGTGGATAATCCCGGTTAATTGTTCTTTTTGACATAAATTA
>DAOVIY010000065.1 GCA_030673525.1 bacterium
ACCTGCCCTACGGCATCTCGCATTGTTGTTTGGGCTAATTGGGAAATGGCATAGTAAAAATCTTCTACTTCTAAGATGGCCTTATCAGCTTCCTGAACTTTGTAATAAATAACCGCATTAACACTGACTGAGATATTATCTTTGGTAATTGCTTCTTGGTTTGGTACATCTACTGCCTTTACCCTTAAATCTACTTTTTTATAGAAATAGAAAATTGGCCAAACCAATCTCCATCCCGGTTTCATTATACCAACATACTTTCCCAACCTGAATCTAACTCCATTTTCATACTGATTAATTTGTCTGATGGAGATTAAAACTATGAAAACAATTGTTCCTAAAATTGTATAAATTATATCTGTCATATTTTTTATTAATAATTAATCTCTTCGACCTTTTAAATATTATCACAATAAAAAAACTAGAACAATAATTTGGGAACAAACAACCCTATTAAAGGATGGATTGATGATTTTAATTAATCTGAAAATTCAATTCTCTACTATTTTCATACTTTCAATAATAACATCATCAACCGGACGATCTGGGCCTTCGGTAGTAATATTTTCAATTTTTCTAACGACATTTAGTCCATTGACAACTTTACCAAAAACAGTATGCTTGGCATCTAGAAAATTATTATCATTGGTATTAATAAAAAACTGGCTGCCATTAGTATTGGACCCGGCATTAGCCATGGCAATTGTACCAATAATATTATGGTTATTTAAATGAATCTCATCTGCAAAAGTATATCCCGGACCACCAGATCCCCATCTATTTTTAAAAGAATCATCCTTGGTAAAAGGATCACCGCCTTGGATCATAAAATTCTTAATCACCCGATGAAATTTTGTACCATCATAGAAACCTTCCTTAACGAGATTAACAAAATTTTCAACTGTTTTTGGTGCATCAGATGAGAAAAGTTCTAATTTAATCTCACCAAAATTAGTTTGCATTATGGCCATCATATTTGTATTAGGTGAAGTTACAATATTATCTGCATCAGGTATAGGTTCTTCTTTTTTCTCTTCTGTAAGTTCTTCTCCCTTATCCTGAACAAATAAAAAATAAGCTCCAACTAAAATTAAAATTATTAATATAGAAAGGATATAAAATTTATTCATATGTTTGACTATAACCAACCTCTTATTTTAAAAACTAAGCATCTAATCTGGAAGCAAAAGCAAAGGAGTAAAAATAATTCTTCCAATTCTTTTCTGATGAGGAATAATTATTACCGCAAATAAAATAATCAGCAAGATTTTCTCGTACTCTTGTCAGTTCCCGTAAACGTTTAAGGTTTTTCTCGTCTGCTATTGTTAAGTCAATCAATTCCAAAGCCCGTTCAAAAGCAAGTCGGCTGTATTTCTTATTGTTTTTGTTTTTCCAATTAATCGCTCTCTCTACCTCGCTGCCAATATTTGCCATTTGCTCAAAAAAAGATAGCTTTTTCCATCTACCTTGACTAAGTTCTTTGTGTTGAAAATTCATCTTTCTACTAATTTACTTACTACTTGTAAAATCTTTTTTTTGATTTCAGGATTATCTATTCCGCGACTGCGATTTTGTTGAGACGGCCTGATATTAATAACAGAATCAAACTCAATAAAATCTTCTCCAGAATTATCCGGATAGATATTAATTCCCCAAAGATTTTCCTGTTTTGAACCATTTTCAAGTAATAAAGCCTGTTCGTCTGCGTGAAGTTCACCGTCAATTGCCATGATTTCCTTTTCTATATCAACTACAGCTTTAATTAAATTACCAAACATCCTATTAGCCTTTTTTTTAAGTTCTGTCACTGAAATTTTATTGGTTATTATTTCCATAATTTTTACATTATATATTCTTTTATATTATGCCTCTATTCCTTGAAAATTTCAACTAAAAAACCACCTTCTTAGTGAGATAGCGATCGAAAATCGTGGCTCCCAGACCGAACGATATTAGAATTTGTTTGGTGGGGTTTTATGCTAGCTTTTTAATTTTATCTACTGTAATTAGAATTGTTCCTTTCACACTCTCGTTTTTATTCTCTGGCAAATTATCTACGAATTCTTTCCATTTCCCTGAAGTAAAGTATTCCGCTTTACCTTTTAACTCATAACCCTCACACACTTCTTCCCAATTCTTGTTCCAAACAGCTAAAGCAACATTATTGTTTCGTTTTATGTTCTTAATTGTTTCTATAATGTAAATAACTGACAAAACAATCTGGTTTTTGGAAACAACCTTTGGATAACCAACCGTAATGCAATGAGGATTACCGTTTTCATCAGTTGTTGCTAACGCCAAAACATTTTTTTCAATCAATTTTTTAATTTCGGAATTAATATCTACCATATATTTTCATCTTATTGTTTATTTTAACAAAATGGGCATAAAATATCACAATCGTGGTCTTTGTCTGTGATTCTAGAAAGTGAACATCCGCCGCCACATTTTTCTAATAATTCACATTTTTGACATTTTCCTGGAAGCCATTTTCTACTTCTAAAATCAATCAAAATAGGATTCTCTTTCCAAAATTTTTGTAAATTGTCTATTTTAAGAATATTACCAAGCGAAAATCTCTCATCAGCCCCACATCTGCCTATGTCTCCGTTGAAATTAACAGAACCTTTGGTAAATCCCCATTCACATCCTTTATTTTGTAGATACCTAAATTTTTCTGGGATTATACATAAAGGGAAGGGATCTTCAAGGGCGATTTTTAAATCATACATTTCTTTAATTTTGTGAAGTTGTTCAAAAATGATGGGAACTTGTTTTTTTGTTGTGGAAAATTTTAGTGTGTTTGCTGCTCTTCCACAAGGAATTACTCGTTGAATTACTAACTCTTTAATTTTTATTTTTTCGTTTCCAATTA
>DAOVIY010000016.1 GCA_030673525.1 bacterium
GTTGTAAATCCAGGTGTACCAGTAAAAGATAATCCTTATCTTAAAATTGCCAACCAAGCAAATAAATTCATTGAAAATGAAATAACTTTATTTTTTAGATTTAATAAAAATCCTGTTATAGCTGTAACTGGCAGTTGGGGTAAAACCACAACAACTAATTGGATTAGTCATCTTTTACGCAGAAAATATAGAAATACTGTCGTTGGAGGAAACACGCCAGATAATCCAGCTCTTTCGTTTTTAGATAAATTAAAACCGAGTATTCCGGTTATTTTAGAGTTATCCAGTTTTCAACTCGAACTGTTAAAACCAAAATATAAAACACTTAAGATAGCTGTAATTACTAATTTATATAGGGATCATCTTAATCGCCATTGCAATATGAAAGATTATGCCCGCGCAAAAGCCCGTATTTTTCAAAATCAAAAAGATACTGATTATTTAATTCTAAATTATGACAATGAATGGACTAAATTCTTTCTTCGTTTGAAACCAGTTGGTCAAGTTTATTTTGTTTCACATAATCCCCTGCCTGAAAATAAAAATGGAATTTATAGCAAGAAAGGCAAAATTTATTTTCAGGAAAATAAAAAGAAAAAAATAATATTAAATGCAAATAAGTTCATAAAACAATGGGGAAGGCATAATTTAGATAATTTAATGAGTGCCATTTTGGCTGCTAAATTATTTGGATTATTTTTTTCTCAAATTAAGAAACAAATTGCCACATTACCTAAACTTAAATTTCGTCAAGAAATAGTTTTTCAAAATAAGAAATTCCTCATTATCAATGATAGTAGTGCCACTTCTCCAGATACCACTATTGCTGCTTTGAAGAGATTTAGACAATATGAGAGTATTAATAAAAAAAATAGCAATATTATTCTAATCATAGGTGGTACAGATAAAGATTTAGAATTTAATAAATTAGCTGAAGAAATAAAACAAAGTGTTTTGCCTAAAAATTTGGTTATTTTAAACGGTTCTGCAAGTAAAGAATTAATAAAAGAATTAAATAAAACAAATTATTCTAACAAGTACTTTGTTTTTGAATCTTTGGCTGAATGTTTTTATTATAGCCTTTGTCAAGAAAAACAAAGAAGGAGAAATATAATCCTTTTCTCTCCTGCCGCAACTAGCTTTGAAAAGTTTAAAAATGAATATGACCGTGCTGAAAAATTCAATAAATTAGTAAAAAGATCGAAATTATAAAAAAACGGGAGGAAGGCAAATCCTTCCTCCGCTCTTTAAAGCAAATTTCTCAAAGCAACAGCATATTTATTGTTGCAGATTTTGTTTAACTCTTTGTTTTAATATTTGATATCTAGCAGGCGTGTTTGCCTTTTTGGCTCCTTTGCTATTTAAAACATATTCTCTGGTACGTACTTCATCTTCACATATTATCACTCCGTGTTTAAATTGGCTTTCTGATAGATCAACTTTTTTGCCGTTTGGTAGTTTATTCCAATAATGATGATTGTGTTCACAGTATAGTAGCTTTCCACCATAATAATCTTGTACAATTAGTGCTGTAATAGCACACTGTCCAAAAGCGGGATTTTCTTGTATCCAATCTTTTGCTATAGGTGGATAGCACGTATCTTTGCCCCAGGCTTTTTGGATGACTTCTGCTAAAAACTTTAATTTTTCCATGATTACCTCCCTTCAGAAAAGTTTGCGATAATCTTTTGACCGCCTTATTTCCTCCTTTTTATTGTTTAGCCATCAAAATTATCAAAGGACTGACATTATAGTATTTTAATTACATAAGATAGGCGCGACTTTTAAAAATTGCCCAAAATTCTTTAACAAAAAAAATTTTGATTATTCTGCTTTCTTTAAAGTATTACTCTATTTCTCTTACCACAGCTTCCATAAAATCTATGCATTGAATTTTTCAATTATGGTCTATGGCATCAGGCTCTTGAATTATTTGACCAAAATTACCTTCCTTTGTATCGATTACAACTACTTCACCATTTAAATCTATTTTGACATTGCCATCATTCAATTCAATGCCTTTTTCTTTTATCCATTGTTGAAACGCCTCATCATCTTTATCTCCGCCACTGTATTTTAACCATTCTTCCGTTGTTATTTTTGGAATATCTTTTTCCTCTTCGGGAGTTAAAATTTTTTCAAAACTCATATTTTTATTATTAATTAATTGTTATAAAACATATATACCGACCGCTTAAAATAATTTGTAAACTATACTTTATAAAATGATACCACTATGCTTTTTAATTGTCAAGACGAAAGTTGTCCTTATTTTGTTGAATTTTTCCATAACCTTTTGATATAAATCGCACTCTTTTTTCTTTGCTATCTATTATTTGGTATTTGAAATAAAATCCTGTTCCTTTTAATGTTTCACAATAGATTTTCACAATCTCTCCATTCAATTCTTTCAAATTTTTTATTTTATCGTTTGATTTTTTTACAATTTTTATAAATTGCTCCTCTTGCAGCCCAATTTGATGGTTTTGATATTTTATAATTTTAAAATTATCACTCTCAACATGTACATTTAAAGCAACGTTATCACCTTCATTGCGAATTTGTAAAACATAATCTGAATCAGCAATCAAATATTCCTCATTTCTAATTTTCTGCCGTTGATTACGAGAAAATTCTTTTATATTTTTTACATCTAAAATTAAAATGGGTTCTCGTTTCTTGGTTTTGATAAAACGAATTGAAAGCAAAGAAATAATAATTGGCACAATAAATTGTATGAATTGCACTAATCCTGGATTTTGACCAAACCAATTTTTAATTTCTTCAATATACATAATTATAGTACTTCTCAATTATATAATATTATATAAGTTAAGCCAATGATCTGATAAAACAAAAATTGACTGTAAAAAAATGCTGCTGCCTTTCGAAATTAGATAGCAAGCTATTTAATATCTCTAGACAACAGCACTTTCATTATAGCAAATCAAAATAATTTGTCAACCCCTATACTATATATTTAACCCAATCTTTTTTAATTCTATTTTTAATTGTTTTGAATTTTTGTATAATACGCTATTAATACCCAAGATTTGAGCTGTTTCTATATTTTGTTGTTTATTATCAATAAAAACACATTCTTCTGCTAATAAATTATTCTCCTCCAAAACATTCAAATATGCTTCTTGATCTGGCTTTTTCTTTGCTTCCCTATGAGACAGATAAATCTTTTCAAATAGCGCAAAAACTTTTTTATCATTAACTAAGCTCTCTTCATTTTCATAACAAGAATTAGTTAATCCAAAAACTAAATAATATTTTTTTAATTCCTTAATAATCTGAATTACTGATTTATCACAGATTCCCCAAGCTTTTGAAGCAATAGAACTCATTTTAAGAATATTATTTTCAGAATCTTCTAAGCCTAAACCAGATAAAACATTAGACCAAAAAACAGTTTTCTCTAACAATCCTACTTTATATTCGTCCCATCGCTGATTATAAGCTGTCTTATATTCTTCTAAAGTTATTCCTTTATCTATTTTCCGCAATTCCTGCAAAACTAAATCCCATCTATCTTTATAAACTACACCGCCAAAATCAAAAATAATTGCTTTTATCATATTAATTAAAGGATTGTAAACCATAAAAAAACTGCGGAGAGGGAGGGATTCGAACCCTCGATACCTTTCGGTATACCCGCTTTCCAAGCGAGCGCACTAGACCACTATGCGACCTCTCCATATTCACTCGCCATAAGTTTATCAGGCGGGTGAATAATTTTTAGATTTTAATCTTATTAGCGTATTTACCTAAAATAGGCAATTCTTTTGTTTTTTCTCCTAAAACATTAATAGTACCCACAATAGATAATATTATCCATAATAAACTAGCTAAAGGAGCGATAACCCAACCAAGAAAAGGAATTGCGGCAACAAAAGCAGTTATTACTTCAGCGATAAAAAGAACAACTCCCTGTTTGGCATGAAAGAAAACAAATTCGTCATCTTTCTTCGTTAAAAAAGGAATAAGACATAAAACTCCAATATAGCTCAAAATAGCTATTAGTTTATTGTCTTCAGCTTTTTTAGGAGCTTGTTCTGGTGTTTCTGAAGTAAATGTTTGTTCTGGCGCTTGTTCTTCTAAAGGTTCTTTTTGAATATCTTCGTCCATAATTTTAATCAATTTTGTTAAATTTTTTTATTTCGACCTTATAAACATTTTAGCAAATTTTTCTTATTTTGTCATTTCAAATATCCATTTACCTTAAAGTTTTAACCCCTTCATCTTTATCAGCCGTGATTTAGTGAGCGATAATTAATATCAAAAAAACCGTGATTAAAAACCACGTTTTACGAATATTAGAATCAACTTGTATGTAAGAGATCACAAATTAATAACACAGCAATTCAAAATTTGACCTTTACTGCCTCGCGTTCTGCAGCTTCGGTAATTTCAAATAATGGTTCCAGCTTAAAATGAAAAACCTGAGCAAGTATATTTCTTGGAAAAACTTTTATAGCAATATTATAATCCCTCACATTGGAATTATAAAATCGGCGAGCGGCTTGAATCTTATCTTCTGTATCTACTAATTCTTTTTGTAATTCAATAAAACTCTGATTAGCTTTTAATTCTGGGTAATTTTCAGCAACAGCAAAGAGTGTTTTTAATGTTTGAGTAAATTGGTTTTCTGCTTTTATCTTTTCCTTACCATCAATGGTGCCCATAGCTCGTGTTCGGGCTTGAGTAACTTTTTCAAATACTTCTTTTTCATGAGTCATATACCCTTTTACCGCTTCAATCAAATTAGGAACTAAATTATAACGACGTTTTAATTGAACATCAATATCTGCCCAAGCTTCTTTTACGCGCTGGCTTTTTCTAATAAGAGAGTTGTAAGCCAAAACAACGAAAAAAGCAATTGCGATTAAAACAAACCAAAATATATTCATGTTTTTATTTATGTTTTTATTTTTAGTATTGCGGCATCATTGGTGCTTGCGGAATTCCAGGATTTTCCTTTTTTTCTGGAAGATCTGCAACAACAACTTTAGTTGTTAAAAGCATACTTGCTACAGAAGCGGCGTTTTCTAAAGCGCTTCGAGTAACCTTAGTAGGATCAACAATACCTACCTTAAACATATCAATAAATTCCCCTTTTGTCACGTCAAAACCTTCATTTTTCTGTCTCTTTTTAGCCTCTTCTAATATAACCTCGCCACTACGTCCAGCATTCTCAGCTATTTGGCAAATTGGCTCTTCTAGGGCTTTTAGAATAATATCAACTCCCACTTTTTCGTCAGTATTATCTAAATTAATATTTTCTAAAACCTTAGCGCATCTTAAGAGAGCTATGCCACCACCAGAAACAACACCTTCTTCTAAAGCAGCTTTTGTCGCCCTAACCGCGTCTTCTACACGATGTTGTTTTTCTTTTTGTTCAATTTCAGTTGCTGCGCCAACTTTCATAACAGCTATTCCTCCTGATAATTTAGCAAACCTCTCTTCTAATTTTTCTTTGTCAAAATCTGAATCTACTGATTCTATTTGTTTTTTAATTTGTTTCATTCTATTCTTTATATTTTCAGCATCTCCACCTCCTTCAACAATTGTTGTATTGTCTTTATTAATTACTACTCTTCTTGCATGACCAAGATTCTCTAATTCAGCTTTATCTAATTTAAGTCCAATTTCTTCAGATATAACTTTGCTGCCAGTAATAATAGCAATGTCATCCATTAATTCCTTTTTTTTATCTCCAAAACCAGGAGTTTTTACTGCAACAAGGTTAAATGTACCTCGCAATTTATTTAATATTAAAGTTGCTAATGCTTCACCACTTAAATCATCAGCGATTAAAAGCAAGTCTTTTTTACCAGACTGAACAATTTTATCTAATAAAGGTAAAATCTCTTGAATATTTGTTATCTTCTTATCAGTAATAATAATGTAAGGATTTTCTAAAACAGCTTCCATTTTTTCAGAATCAGTAATCATATAAGGAGAAATATATCCTTTATCAAGTTGCAATCCTTTAACTATTTCTTTGGATAATCCAAGCGTTTTTGATTCTTCTACTGTGATTACTCCGTCTTTTCCCACTTCATCAAAAATATCGGCAATCATATTTCCTATTTCTTTGTCATCGGCAGAAATTGCTCCAACATTTGCTATCTCATCATGATTTTCCACTTTTTGGGATATGTTTTTTAGCTCTTTAACGACAGCTTTAACCGCTTTATCAATGCCCCTTTTAATATTTAAAGCATCAGCCCCAGCTGTTACATTTTTTAAACCAGCGGTAATTATTGACCATGCCAAAACAATCGCAGTAGTAGTACCATCTCCAGCTATGTCATTAGTTTTTTCTGCAGCTTGTTTTAAAACTTCAGCGCCTAAATTTTCTGTTTTATCCTCAAGTTCTATTTCTTTAGCAATAGTTACTCCATCATTTGTGATAAGAGGAGAACCAAATCCCCTATCTAAAATCACGTTGGAACCCTTAGGTCCTAAAGTAATTTTTACTGCTTGGGCTAATTTATCAATGCCTTTTTTAAGCGACTGGCGGGCTTTTTCATCAAAAATTATCTTTTTTGCCATAAATAAATTTATTGTTAGATTGTTAATTAATAATTATTAATTACTCAAGAATAGCTAGTACATCATCTTCACGAATAACAAGATATTCTTTCTCATCTATTTTAACTTCATTAGGAGTATATTTGGTAAATAAAACTTTATTCCCTACTTTTACATTTAAAGGAATTAATTTTCCTTCATCAGTTGTTTTTCCAGGACCAATGGCAACTACTTTTCCCATCATTGGTTTTTCTTCAGATGAAGCAGGAATAAAAATACCACTCTTGGTAGTTTTTTCTTCATTAAAAGTTTCTACAAAAATATGATCAGATAATGGTTTTATATTCATAGGATTATATTGTTTTATTAATAAATTATTATATTATTGAATTGTTAATAAATTGGCAATTTATAACTATGATTGCTAATCTTATATTCTACTCAAAAATTATTTTTTGTCAATTTCTTCTTGTTTTGGTTTTTCTATTTCCAATGGTTCTGCCCCAATCTTTTCCCCTGAAATCTTATAAACATCCTTATCAATTTTACCAAACTCTTTATAAGCAGAATTATACATATTCACTGTAGTACCTAAATGATTTCCCATTTTTTGCATATAGGTTTGATAACTGGTTAAATGACGAGCTAAGTTTTCTACTCCTTTTTTAATTTCTTTAGCAGATTCTTCTATTTGTAGAGCCTTTAATCCCTGAAGGACAGTCTGCAAATATGCCAAAAAAGAAGTTGGTGAAACAATAATCACTTGCTTTTGCCCCATAGCATATTCTACTAAATCACGGGTATTAGCTTTGACAGTACCAATTTTATTAATTAATAAATCATAATAAATCGCTTCAGATGGAATAAACATAAAAGCAAATTCCATTGTATTCTCATCTGGTTTTATGTATTTAGATGTTTCATCAATTCTGCTTTTTAAATCATTCTTAAAATTTTCTTCCAATTTCTTTTTTTCATTCTCATCATTTGTTTCCAATATTCGATTATAATTTTCTAAACTAAATTTAGAATCAATAGGGATAATCTTATCTTTAATAAATATTACAGCGTCTACTTTTGTGCCATCTTTAAACTCATATTGCGTTTGATAACTCCCTGGAGGAAGAACATTTTTTAATACAGTCTCTAAATAATATTCTCCTAATACTCCTCTCTGCTTTGGGTTTTTTAAAACATCTTGAAGGCTTTTAAGCTGATCCGCAAAATTAACTACCTGCTTATTGGTTTCGTCCAATTTTGTTAATTTCTCTGTTACTTCTCTTATAATTTTAGCACTTTCTCCAAATTGATTACGAATCACCACAGGAATTTCTCCAAGTTTAGAATCAAGTGTCCTTGTAATCTCTTGTATCTGATTTTGTAATAAAAGAAATGATTGATTATCATCTTTTTTCACTTTCTCTTTCTTAATTATCAAAATATAAAAAATACTAGCTAAAAAAATACCTGCTAATACTCCTGATAAAATATAAAGAAAAGAAAAATCCATTATGTTTGTGTTTGTATTTGTATTTCTTTAGATTTTTTTAATTCCAAATAAATTAAATATAAGAATATTATACTAAGCGGCATACAAAGAAATTGAAAAATAGTACCTAATAAATTATTAACTAAGCCTAAAATAGTAGATATGATACTAAAAACAATATTTAGTAAAATTAATCTACCAAATACTTTCCACCAATTGCCTTTTACCAAATTCCAACTGCGTTTTAAGGCATTCATACCTTTTTCCCCTTCAACAATAAGAATATAGGGACAAAACATTAAATAAATCGCTACTATTAAACCAGGAATAATGAAAAAAATGAAAGATAGAATTGTGAAGAAACCTACTAATATTGTAATCCAAAAATATTGCCAAAGTTTCTTCCATGCCTCTTGAAAAATCTCTTTTAATTTAGTCCCAGCTGGTCTTATTGCCAATATTAAAAAAGAAAGCCCAATGAATATAGACCAAAAAGCATAAGTTAAGATAAACAAAAAAAGAGCTGGCGAAAAAATCAGTGTTTTAAAAGCATCTGCAGAAGCCCCAGATCCTTTTGCCAATAAAAGTGAAAACAATAAACTTCCACCTAGTAATATCCCAAATAATATCACAAAAATTATTGTTATAGCCACAAAAATCGCCAATAGTATTAAAATTGATGTTATTTTTTGCTTATAGATATCAAAACTTTCTTTTATTAAAGTCGTAAAATTTTTCATAATTTTTATTATTTTTTAATCTTTTTGTATTTCTTAATATATATTATTCTATCTCCTTTTGCAATTTTTCCAAGAGTTCTTTTGCCTGCGCAGAAACCTTTTTAGGAGTTTCAATTTTTATTTTAACATATAAATCGCCTTGGCCTGGAGCGTCAAAATGTTTAACTCCTTTTCCTTTAATACGAAAGATTTCTCCAGATTCTGTTCCAGAAGGAATTTTTAAAAGAATCTCTTTTTCTCTATCTTTTAATGGGCTAAGAATTTTTACCTCCTTTTTAGCTCCAAGCACTGCTTCAGTAAAACTTATAAGCAAAGTCGTATGCAAATCATCGCCTTTTCTTTCAAAAGCTGAATGTCGCCTAATTATTATTCTAATATATAAATCGCCACTTAATCCATCTAATATTCCAGCTTCCCCTTCTTTTCTTATTCTGATTGTTTCTCCGTCTCTGATTCCAATAGGAATATCCACTTTTATCTCTTTGTTGCCATAATAACGGCCATCACCTCCACAAGTCTTACATGGTTTTTCAGGTATTTTTCCTCTTGCCTTACATTTTGGACATTCGATTATTTGGGTAAATTCTCCTAAAAAAGTTCTGCGTAATTCCCTAATCACTCCTTCTCCTTTACAATTTGAGCATTCTTTTAATTTAGAATTTGGTTCATATCCTTTGCCATTACAATGCTCGCAAGCAAGATAAGTTTTAAAGGAAATATCCTTTCTTACTCCAAAAGCTGCTTCTTCTAAATCTATTTCCAAATTAACTTCTATATCTCTCCCCTTATTTTGGTATGCGCTTTTCCTTTTTCTTGTAGAAGTAGTAGCTTCTTTGAAAAAATCAGAAAAAATATCTCCAATATCAAAGTTACCAGAAAAACCAAATGGTGATTGAAATCCGCCTTCTTGCCATTCAAATCCGGAAAATCCCTGTTGAAATCCAGCTCCTGCTCCTTCAAAAACACGGCCAAATTTATCATACTGAGCTCTTTTCTCTTTATTAGATAAAACTTGATATGCTTCGTTTATCTCTTTAAATTTTTCTGGACTACCTCCTTTATCTGGATGATGCTTATGAGCTAATTTATAAAAAGCTTTTTTGATTTCTTCTGGAGAAGCTGAGCGCGAAACACCTAAAATATCATAATAATCTTTCATATTTATCAACAAATAATAATTTCTTGTTTTTCTACTCCTACACGTTTGATTTTCAAATATTTAATAGATAAAAGAATTCGAAGAAAAATCCAACTAATTGCAATTAAAATAATAGAAAATATAATATTAAAAAATTTCAAGAAGCTTAATACTGTCAAAAAAATTAAGACCCCAGATCCTATTGTTAAATACGAAGGAAAAATTTGCCAACGAGATTTTACTAATTCTATAATTAAAGTCGATAGTTTTTCATTGCCAGTAACAGGATATTTTAAAAATTCAGAAAGCTTTGATTTTGTTTGTTGTAAAATAGGTTGATTAACTATTGAACTAGAACCTTCTAAATCTGGGATTTGTTGCTGGATATATTTTCCTAAAATATCATCAATTGTTCCTGAGAGTTGTAAATTAGAATAAGGCTGTATAGCTCCTGAGCGAGAAAAAATAGAATCTAAAATATTAGTTCCTCCTTGTTCTATAAATTCTATGCTTCCCTGAAAATAGATTAAAGTAGATAAAGAGATTACTAAAGCCAAAAGGATATAAAAAGAACCTTTAGTCA
>DAOVIY010000053.1 GCA_030673525.1 bacterium
AAAAATTTGGTTTTATACATATAAACTGAAAGATAAAACTACTCTATTGGCAATTCAATATAGAAAGTGGCGCCTTTGTCTTTGCCTTCGGACTCGGCGTAATATTATTTCTTCAATAATTTGACAAATTCCTCAACTGATAGGTCTAACTCTTTGACAATGGAACGGAGTAATCCCCTTTTAATATCTTTAGTGTGAATAGGTACTGTAATAATCTTTTGTTTTACTGGGCAATAAAAAATCCGGTGACTACCGGTTTGCCGTTTAAAAATACAATCCTTCTTCTCTAAGACTTTAATTAATTGATTAGGTTTAATGACTGGTAATTTCATCTAAATTTTTACAGGGATTCTGGCTACTATAGAAGTTTCTACCTCTTTAGGAATTTCTTCTTTTAATTCCCGAAGAGTTTTAATATAGCCGTAAATAGCATCTTGAGCCATTTCATATGCTTCATCTAATGTTTCGCCTTGAGTATGACAACCGGGCAAAGAGGGAACATAAACAACAAAACCACCCTCTTTTGCGGGTTCAAAAATAACCGTATAATTGAATATTTCTTTTTTTATATTTCTTTTTTTACTTCTCATTATATACTTTAATTATATCTTTTTCTAAAATATTGTCAAATTTATCTCACCGGCAGTTCAATATAGAAGGTGGTGCCTTTGCTCTTGCCTTGGGACTCTGCTTGGATTTTACCGTTGTGGAGTTCAACAAATTTTCTAGAAAAAAGCAAACCTAAACTTGTTCCTTCAGCTGTAATTATTTCTTACCAATAATTAAAAAATGTTCGCTATCTCCTACTATGCTTGGATGAGTGCAAGTTTTCAGATGCGTTTCCCACCAAATTTTCCAGGCCTTTGGATGTTTCTTGAAAAGTTGATTTGTTTCTTTTGGGTGACCACTAGATAATCCTTCAAGTCCCACCATCTCTAAAATTCTTATTTTTCTATTTCTAAAAGATTCTTTTAATTCTTCGGGTAGAAAAAAATGACAAGGAGCAAAACCATATCTTCCAGAATAATCTCCAGTATCTCTAACTTTCTTAAAACTTTTGTGCCTATCTCTTCTGGAAATCTGAGTAACTCAGTAGTCAAAACTGCTAATCTTCCAATTACAGAAATAAAGATAGGAGTATTTCTCTTTGCCACCCTTATTAACTCATCCATTGTTTTTTCTCTTTGTCTCTTCTCTATTATATGAGATAATGCTCCACCTAAACAAATTACTCCATCAAAAGTATTATTTCTAAACATAGAAAGATTATCCATAGATCCTTCTATAATCTGTTTTACTTTATTTTGAACTTTTGCTCTTTTAATTTGTCCTTTAGCAATTTCTAATAATTCAGGAGTTAGGTCAAGTAATATAACCTCATATCCTAACTTAGCCAATTCAATAGTATATCTTCCAGGCCCTCCTCCGGCATCTAAGATTAATCCTTTTCTTGGGAGATATTTTTTAAGAAAATAAAAGGTAGTATCAAACTCTAATTTCTGATAAGGATCTTGAATCAATCTTTTCCATTCCTTTATGCTTTCTTTAGAATAATATCTCTTAACTAATTTTTTACTCATAAAACTATTAAATTACTCCACCGGCAACTCAATATAGAAAGTGGTGCCTTTGCCCTTGCCTTGGGATTCAGCTTGGACTTTGCCACCGTGGAGTTCAACAAATTTTCTGGCAACATTAAGACCAATCCCTGTCCCCTCAACAAAAGTATCTATGCCTGCTCGACCTCTAACAAATAATTCAAAAATACGATTTTTTTCTTCTTTGGTAAATCCTCTGCCAGTATCAGAAATTATAATTTGGATTTTGCCTGCCCCGTAGGAAGTCAAAGACTTTCCTTTGGGGGATGTTAGGTTTTGGATTTTAATAGTTATACTGCCTTTTTCCGTGTATTTAATAGCATTATCAATAAGATTAAAAATCGCCTGCCTTATTTTCAAAGAATCTATGTTAATTTTAGGCAAAGGTTTTTTTGGCTTTTGCCAAATGAATTTAAGGCCCTTTTCTCGGGCCCGGGGCTTCATTTCTTGATATACGCTGTCAATTAGCTTCTCGATTTTGACTGGCGCTTTTTCTAATATTACTTTTCCCAACTCAATCTTAGAAATACTTAATAAATCATTAACAATTTTAATCAATCTTTCAGAAGAGGTAAAAATATTTTTAAAAACTTTTTTCTGTCTCTCGTTAAATTTTCCATAAGTGCCTTCCAACATCAATGAACTATAACCTTTAATGGCTGTCAAAGGTGTTCTTAGCTGATGAGAAGCCATAGAAATAAATTCTGATTTTGCCCTGCTCAATTTTTCTAACTCTTTTCTCCGTTTCACTTCAGCAACAACACTTTTAATAAGCATATGGCCAAAAATAAGAAAAATGAGTAGAGCCACTCCTTTCAAAATCTGAATAGAAAATACCTCGGTAAACAATAAGGTATCCAAAGTCAACAAAATAGCAATTAAAGACACAAAAATCGAAGTTATAACAATCTTAATATCAAATAGCTCCCTCTTCACAATCGCATACGCCGTAAACCCAAGTAGAAAAATCGTAGAGTAATCACCGAAATAATGATATTCATAGGTATTTCTCCATGCAGGAAATATCATGTTAAAAATAATATTTGCTAAAGCAAAAACAAAAGTTCCAATTAAGAAATACTGAACTTGCAGTTTTTCTTTTGTAGAAAGAGTGAAATATTTTTTAGCAATTTGTCCCACAATTAAAAAAGTAAAAAGTATCATTATTCCAAATAGAATATTTTTTCCTTCTCCCCAGACAACATTTGTTCCCCATTCTTTCAACTCAATGTCCTTAATAATTAAATCAGTAAATATTGAAAGAAAGAAAAAAGATATTTCTGTTGATAAAACAATAGCATCTAATATTAAGTATCTTTTTCCTTTTCTAGGAAAATAAACAGAAAATAAATAGGTAAAGATAATAAATAAAGCTACCGATGCAAGGAATAATTTTTTCCAAAGCAAAGCATAAGAAAGTTGAGTTGAATGATGTGAAAGATATCCAAAGGAAAGATATAAAACCATTGCAATTGTGAATAAGAAAAAAAATTGATTAATTTTATTTTTTTTATCAGCAAAATAAACCCAAAAGCCAAGCCAGAATCCAAGACCTACGGTTAAAAAAATAAAAATTTGGTTAATGAAAGAAAAATCTATCATAATAAAAATTTACCAAATAAGACAAGAAACGACCATAAAATAAATTCTCCATCTATAAGAACATTGTATAAAAAAGTAAATTCAACCTTTCTGTTTTTTAATTTTCTAAAACAATAAATATTATAAGGAATAGTTAAGAGAAGCATTAGTGAACATATCGGAAATAGATTTAAATAAAACCCAAGAACAATAGATGTTCCTGTTAAAATAGCAATTAAAGTTAAAATTTGAAGTAATTTTTTCTTTTCAAATATCATTGGAAAAGTTGCCAATTTTTCTTTTTTATCACTTTCCATATCTTTAATATCTGAAATAATCTCGTGAATAAATAATTTTAAAAAAACAAAACCTAGGATTAGAAAAATAGATATATTTAATGGAAAGGAATAATATATCGCTAAAAATATTATTAATAATGACCACAGTAGAGAAACAAAGTAATTTTTAAAACCAATTATTTTTATAGTACATTTTTTTAAGAATATA
>DAOVIY010000041.1 GCA_030673525.1 bacterium
AAACTTTCTATTGTTAATTTGATATCCATATTGATCCAAAATTTTTCTCTTGTTTTATTTTTACTATATTTTCTTTAACTAAATAAAGAACTGCTAAAAATGTAAGGACTAATTCAATTCTTTTGTTTTTATCAGGCACTAATTCTTCCAAACTATAATCTTTTCCTTGAGTCAACTTTTGAACCAATTCTTTAATTCTTTGTTTAAGCGTCACGATTTTAACCATTTTCTTTTCTTCAAGAGGAATTTCTTCTTCAAAAAATTCTAAAACTTTTTTAAAAGATTGTGACAAAGAAGAAAGTGAAAGATTATTGGGTGGGGAAAATTTAATTTCTGTGTCTTTCCAAGGTGGACGGGTAAAAAGATAAGAATGCTTGTTCCATAATTCATACATTTTTATCCCTTGCTCTTTATATATTTTGTATAATTGAAGACGATTTTCTAAATCTAAAATTTCTTCTTGCTCCCCAGTTTCCAGTTCTAATGTTGGTAAGAGAGATTTTGATTTTATTAAAAGAAGTGTGGAGGCAATAACTAAAAAATCCGCTAATTCCTCAGGATGAACTAATGTTTGATCGTCAACATAATTCATATAATCCTGAGTAACTTGAGCCAAAGAAATTTCAGTAATTTCCAAATTTTTCTTTTCTACCAATTGCAAAAGAAGATCTAATGGCCCAGTAAATTGTTTTGTACTGATTTGATACATGTCATTTTACTTGTATTTCTGTTGAAAGTATATTTTTAACATTATTTACAAAAAATGCTTTAAACCTCTGCTCTAAATCTTTATAACAATAATAACTTTCTCTCTTATATTCTACCAAAGCATCTTTTCCACCATAGGCCCGCAGAGATGTAGAATCCCGTAAAAATTCCATTTTCTCAATATGTTCCAACCATAAAGTGTCTAACAATCTCAAGGAAACAGCTTTTAATATTTCTAGTAGTTTTTCTTCTTCAACAGTAGACGCCCTTTCTTGAAAATCTTTTTCTGGGAATTTTTCATTTATTTCCAAGAAAAGATTTATTATATAATCTTTTAATTTATTGTCTTCGGCTTTTTCTAATATCCCATCTCTTATTTTATAAAACGCCGCTCGTTGTTTATTAATAACATCATCATATTCCAAGATATGTTTCCTAATATCAAAATAAAATCCTTCAATTTTTGATTGGGACATTTCTATCGCCTTGGTAACCATTTTATGTTCAATTGGCTCGTCTTCTGGCCATCCTAATTTTTTCATCATACCAGATAAATATTTTGGAGCAAAAACGCGCATCAAATCATCTTCTAGAGAAATAAAAAATTGGGAGGAACCCGGATCTCCTTGCCGGCCAGATCTTCCTCTCAACTGATTGTCAATTCGCCTGGCCTCATGTCGTTCAGTTGCTAAAACATAAAGGCCACCTAATTCTAAAACTTTTACTTTTTTCTCCTCATCAGGAGGATTACCACCTAAAACAATATCAACGCCCCTACCAGCCATATTAGTGGCTACTGTAACAGCCCCAAATCTGCCTGCTTGAGCAATTATTTCCCCTTCTTTTTCATTGTTTTTAGCATTTAAAATATTATGAGAAATACCTTCTCTTTTAAGATATAAACTTAATAATTCATTTTTCTCAACTGAAGGTGTTCCAATTAATATTGGCTGGCCTTTTTCATTTCTTTCCTTCACTTCTCTGGCAATGGCCTTTAATTTACCTTCTTCTACTCCATAAATTCTATCAGGCAAATCTTTTCTTACCATTGGCTTATTAGTTGAAATAACTATAACCTCTGCGTTATAAACTTTTTTAAATTCTTCTGCTGAAGTAAAGGCAGTTCCGGTCATTCCTGATAATTTTTTATACATACGAAAATAATTTTGCAAAGTAATAGTTGCAACTGTTCTGCTTTCTCTTTGTATTTGGACTCTTTCTTTTGCTTCCAAAGCCTGATGAAGACCACCAGAATATCTTCGTCCAGGCAAAAGTCGGCCTGTAAATTCATCAACTATAATCACTTTTCCATCTTTTACTAAATAATCACGGTCTTTTAAAAAAAGATAATTAGCCTTCAAAGCTGTTTCTAAATGATGCACATATAACAATCCTCTTTCATCAAAAATATTAAACCCAAAAATCTTTTCTACTTTATTAAGCCCTTCTTCTGTTAAATTTACTGCTTTGTCTTTTTGATCTATTATAAAATCCCAATCTTTTTTAAGCTTTGGGACTATTTGAGTAAATTCCTGATATAATTTTGCTGCTTGTTGATCTGGTACAGATATAATAAGCGGAGTTCGGGCTTCATCTATTAAAACACTATCAACTTCATCGATAATTACATAATTATGTTCTCTTTGAACTTTTTCTATTAAAGAATAAACTAAATGATCGCGCAAATAATCAAATCCAAATTCAGTATTAGTTCCATAGGTAATATCTGCCAAATATGCTTCTTTTCTATCCACAGGACGTAAAAATTCCTCAAATACTTTAAATGCCCCTAATTCATCTCTTTGCTGATCTAATTCCTCTCTTTTTTTTTCTGTTTCTAATTTATATTCAGAATCATAAATATAAGCTGTATCATGACTTAAACATCCAACAGTTAATCCTAAATAATTATAAATCTGTCCCATCCATACTGCGTCTCTTTTTGATAAATAATCATTAACAGTAACAACATGTACGCCCTTACCCTCTATAGCATTTAATACTACTGGCAAAGTAGCAGCTAAAGTTTTACCTTCCCCAGTTTTCATTTCTAGTATTTTCCCATCATGTAATCCAATACCACCCAATAGCTGAACATCAAAATGCCGCTGCTTTAAAGTACGTAAACTTGCTTCCCGTGTTAAAGAAAAAACCTCTGGAAGAATTTTATCTAAAGAAGTTCCTTGTTCAACTTCTTTTTTTAATTCATTAATTCTTTTAGAAAATTCTTCTTGAGGTAATTGATGAGTCTCTTTCTCTTTTTCGTTAATCTCAGCAATAACATTTGCTTTTTGCTTTTGATAACGAACACTGGAATCAGGAAAAAAAATATCTAATAAAGACATATATAAAATTAAATATCACTTGTCTTTCAAGGCACGCGCTAGTCTTCTGAAACGACCCTTCCTTAATTCTTTGTTTTTAATCATCAAACTTTTTAATTTATCGCTTAACCTATCTATTGTTTCTTCAACATTACTTCCCTGCACTTTACATATTATATCTTTTCCAGGAATGGCAAAATTAGCCTCAGCAAAAAAAATCTCGCCTGTTTCTTGATTGGAAGTAATTTTACCTATTGTTATGGTTAATAAAGATCTTTCTCCGTAGCGCTGGCTAATTTTTTCTAAATTTTTTATTCTTTTTTCTAAATATTCTTTCTGTTGATTTAATAGTTTAATATTTACTGGTACGATTTTGATATTCATAATATAAATGTGTTATTTACTTAAATCTTACCTAAAAAGAGGCTATAAAGCAAACCCCGCCCTTTTGGCTTATGTTAAAAGGGCGGGGAACCATGAATTTACTAAAAACTATCTTCTCCTTTTAGCTCTTTTTGTTCTCTTAACTTTCTTAGTGGCTTTTCTCTTTCTTCTAGCAGGTTTTTTAACTTTTTTAACTCTCTTTTTAGCAACTTTCTTAACTCTTTTCTTTACAACTTTTCTAACTTTTCTTTTTACAACTTTTCTCTTAGCCACTTTTCTAACTTTTCTTTTGGCAACCTTTCTGACTTTTCTTTTTGCAACTTTTTTAACTTTCCTGGTTTTTTTAGCTTTTCTTTTGGCCATGTTTTTTTATTTTTTTAAATCAAGCAGCCGACCAACCTTAAAAAATAATAACAGGCTATCCATAAATGGACACTGCTTATATTGATGATTAATTTAAAATTTTAAAAACTAAATTTAAAATTGCAAATTCAAAATTAGTTTCCTAATATAATTTTAACTCTAAAAAAGATAATGTCAATAGTCAATAACAATAATTTCTTCTTTTAATTTAATTTTAAATCTTTTATAAACTTTTTTCTTACAAATATTGATTAAATGCAACACATCTTTTGCTTTTGCATTTTTAATATTAATAATTACATTAGCATGGAAAGCAGAAATCATTGCTCCGCCGTATTTTTTTCCTTTTAAATTACATTTTTCAATAAACCAACCAGTAGAAATCTTTCCTTGTTTAATACTTGCCCCTTTTCTATGTTTTAAAGGTACATTTTTGGCAAAAACGTTTTTAAAAATACTTCCGGCTGAAGAATATTTAAATAATCCTTTCTTAATCCTATACTGCCAATAATTCTTTGTTTTTCCCCTTATTTTTGCTTTATCTCCTTTTTTAATAAAAAGCTCGACTTCCCAGATGATTTCTTTTTTCTTTTTAAAAATACTTCCCCTGTATTGAAATTTACAATCCTTTTGTGAATATATTCTTTCTTTACATATTGTTAAATCTATGGTCCTTACCTTTTTTACAAATTTTCCAAAATCATATCCAAAGCCGCCAGCATTACAGAAAACTGCTCCGCCAACTGTTGCTGGAATTCCATTAGCCCATTCCAGACCTTCAAATCCTTTATTTAAAAATTTTTGCAATAATTCCATTAACATCATTCCTGCTCCGACAACAATTGTTTTTTTATTTATCTTTTTTATTTTATTATTTTCTATCTTAATTACTATTCCCTGATATCTTTTATCAGAAAATAAAATATTTGAACCATTTCCCAAAATAAAAATAGGCAAAGAATTCTTTTTTGCCCAATGTAAAGTTTTTATTAATTTATCTTTTGAAGATATTTTTGCAAAATATTTCGTTTTTCCGTTAATACGAAAAGTATTGTAATTTTTCAGCAAAACATCTTTTTTTATCCAATGAAGAGTTTTCATAAAAAATGGGGCCCGGAGGGGTATACTCCTATACTATTTATTTAAGTGAGTGCTCAGCCTCCAGAACCCCAAATAAAGTTTAAACATATTAAATCAAAAGTCAAGAAGAATAAAAAAATTCCCGCTCTGTAAACAGAACGGGAATTTAACAAATAGTTAGGTCGTTTTAATAAAAAACAAAGTTTTTTCTTAAAACGACAAACACCCACTTAATTCCTATTATACTCTATTTCCACACAAAAATCAACCCCTAATGAGTAGGAATCTCAAAAGGTATGCGCCATGCCTTTAAAGCAATAATAACATCAAAAAATATATTTCTATTTTTCAAATAATAAAAATCATATTTCAATTTTTCCTGCGCATCTTCTACTGAAGCGCTGTGTGGATAATTAATCTGCGCCCAACCAATCACTCCTGGTTTAACTAACAAACGAAACTGGTAAAATGGAATCTTCTTTTTGAATAAGCCAACCAACTTCTTTTCCTCTGGCCTAGGGCCCACAAAAGAAATATCACCTTTA
>DAOVIY010000007.1 GCA_030673525.1 bacterium
TCAGGATAAATCTTTTCAATCAATTGTTTAAATAAATTTTCCATTAAACTCAAAATATCTTCTTGAGTTGGAAAATCCATTTCCAAATCTAATTGGGTAAATTCAGGTTGTCTGTCGCCACGCGTATCTTCATCCCGAAAACAACGAGCAATTTGAAAATATCTTTCAAGGCCAGCAACCATTAAAAGTTGTTTGTATTGCTGTGGGCTTTGGGGCAGAGCATAAAATTTTCCCGGTTCCAAACGAGAAGGCACAATATAATCACGGGCTCCTTCTGGAGTAGACTTAGTCAAAATAGGCGTTTCTATTTCTATAAAACCATCATCTGAAAGAAAATCACGTATAAATTTGATTATTTTATGCCTAAAAATAATATTTTTACTCAAACGCTCACGACGCAAATCCAAATATCTATATTTTAAACGTACTTCTTCCTTGATATCTTTGCCATCAGTTGATAAATCAAATGGCGGAGTAAGCGCTTCACTTAATATTTTTAAACCAGTCACTTCAATTTCTATCTTGCCTGTTGGCATTTTAGGATTTTCCATTGATTTGGGCCGAGCCTTTATAATACCCTTTAGCTCTATAACCCATTCTGAACGCAATTTATTACCTAATTCATAAATTTCTTTTTTGTCTGGAGAAAAAACTATCTGTACTTTTTCTGTTCTATCACGCAAATCAATAAAAATAATCTTCCCATGATCTCTACGGGAATCTACCCATCCATAAAGGGTTATCTCTTTATCAATATATTGTGGGGTGTCTTTTATCCAAATACGCATAATATTTTATTGTATAATAAAAAACGTTATTAGGCAACTATCTCATTTTAAAACGGATTGTACCGTCTAAATCAGTACGAAAGATTTGAGCGCCAATATTTTTTAAACGCTCAAGCGTGTCAGGATGAGGATGGCCATAACTATTTTCTCCTACCTCAATAACCGCTATTTGGGGTTTAAATTTTTCTAAAAACAGCTCAGAAGATGAATAACGAGAACCGTGATGCGGCACTTTTAATATTTGCTTATTATCAGCAGGACAGGAAAGCAGAGGTAAGATTTTCTTTTCTTGGGCAAAACTAATATCTCCGGTAAAAAGAAAGCAATTTTGTCCCAAAAATAACATATTAACCAAACTAAATTTATTAGGATCTTGTTTTGAAGAAACCATTGTGTCTGGATAAAGAAATAAAAGATTGTCTTGACTTTCCCAACTTACGTTTACGCCAGTTATTCCTTTAATTATTAATATTTCTCTTTTTTTTAATTCCTGGAGCAGCTTTTGAAATAAAGAATTGGAATAAGATAAATTATTAAGCATTACAGCTCTAACTTTATATCTTTCCAATATATCAAACAAACCATTAAAATGGTCTTTGTTAGGATGAGAAAGTATAAACAAATCAATTGTTCTGTCATAAAAAGGCAATAATTTGTCTAATTCAGAAAGAATCTTTGCATCAGGACCAGCATCAATTAAAATATTGCCTGCTGGAATTTGAATAAGTTGAGCATCACCCTGTCCAACAGATAAAAAACTCACTTCACCTTTAGGCATATAAAGAAAATCAAGAATAATCCAATAAGCAAAAATATTGGCGGTAATAAGAATTATTAAAAAATATTTAAAAGGTTTTTTCATGTTCTTTTGCGAATGTAGAAAAAAAGAAAAATATAATAAGGAATAATGAGCCAATGTAAAATGGATGGAATATAAATCTGTGACCAAGGTAAAGAAGAAAATAAGAAAATAACTTTTAAAAAATAGGCAAGAATTAAATTAAGCAAAGCCCCGAGAAAAAGCCCTAATGGATAAAACAATAAAGAAGAAATCGCTACCATTACTCCGCCCATCATTATTAAAGGAACCAAAGGAAGGATTAAAAGATTTGTAACCGGAGAAACCAGAGAAAAAATCTGCATTTTAAATATCACCCAAGGAATAACAAATGTTAAAGCTGAAAATGTAGAAAGAGCTGTTTCCCTGATAATCTGGCCTTTTTGATTAAACCAATCTTGTTGCCAAAATTTACTTTCTTTCCATATAGGATAAAGAAAGATTATTCCTGCAGTGGCTAAAAATGAAAGTTGAAAACCCAAATCCCAGAAAAGAATCAAAGGATTTAACCAAATCATTATCACAGCAGCTAAAAGCAGGGCATTAAAAGAATTGTAAAGGCGAAAACTGAAACGGGATAAAATCAATAAAGATGCCATAATAGCAGCCCGAATAATAGACGGGGTTAAACCTGCCATAAAAGCAAAGCTTAATATAAACAGGAAAGAAATAATAAAATTAACAGAATTACTCATGCATAGAATATCAAGAAAACCAGAAAGCGTTTTTACTATTATTGATAAATGAAGGCCAGACGCGACAATAACGTGGGATAAACCACATCTTCTTATTTGTTCTTCCAAAATAGACGTTAAATTATTTTTAGCGCCAAACATTAAACTAATAAGAAGGCTGGATTTGGGTTCAGGAATTATTCTTTGTAAAGATGATGTGATTTTATTTCTTATTAATAAAGCGGTTTTTCTCAAAGAAAATTTAGCCGGAGAAAAAAGCTTTATTGAAGGATAACTCATTCTTCCAGAAACAATAATTGAACTATATGAACGAAAATCAGAAAAAGGTTTAACTTTGCCTTTAATATTTATAATATCCCCATAATGATAACGGGGATATCTATCTGTATAAATAACAATTTTTGGAATGACAATTCTTTGATAATTCTCTTTGAGAATAGGCTCAGCAATAATTGGAGCCTTGATCTCTATTTGCGCTTCCTCAATAATCGCAGTATTTTTTAATTCTCTAAAAATAATAAAATATCGATATCCTCCTAAAAATAAGCTTAATAAAACTAAAATCAAAACGGTAAATTCCTTTTTTCTAACAAGAAAATAGATAAAAATTAAAAAAGCAAAAAAACAAATTACCTGCAAGGAAAAATAGTAAGATAAAATTACACCAATTAAAAAAGACGCCCCACATTGGCGAAATGCTCTTGAATGAGAGAGCGCCATAAAAATTAAAGAATTTAACGAAAGCTATATTCGAAAAAATACAAGGATATAAACAAAAATTATTCTTCTTCGTTAACTTTTTTGTTTTTTCTTCGAAGAAAAGCGGGAATCTCAAATTCTTTTGCTTCTTCTTTTTTTTCTTCTTCTTTTTTTTCTTCTTCGCTCACAGGAATTTTGATTTCTAATGGCAAAGCGCGACTAGTTTCTCTAAATTCTTCTCCAAAACCCCCAGCTACAACTGTAACCTTTATTTCTCCTTTTCTAAGATCATGATCAAAACTAGCGCCGAAAACCACCTGTGCATCTTTTGCTATAGATTCAGTAATGATTCGAGCTGCATCATGAATTTCTACTAATGACATATCTTTCCCGCCAGCCACATTAAATAGAACACGTCTTGCCCCGTCTACAGAAATATCTAATAAGGGTGAGGAAATAGCTAATTGAGCCGCTTTTTTTGCCCGTTCCTGCCCTTTTGATTTTCCTATTCCCAATAAAGTACTTCCAGCCTCTGTTAAAATTGTTCTTAAATTTGCAAAATCTAAATTGATTAAACCAGGATAAGCAATTAAATTAACCATTCCTTCTACTCCTTGTTTTAAAACATCATCAACTTTAATAAAAGCGTCAAGAATCGGCGTCTTTTCATCAATGATATTAAAAATTCTATCATTAGGAATTGTTACCAAAGCGTCAACTTCATTGAAAAGCCTACTCCATGCATCTCCGGCAATTTCTAACCTCTTTTCCCCTTCAAAAACAAATGGCCTTGTTACTACTGCTATCACTAAAGCTCCTGCTTGTTTTGCCAAATTTGCAACAATAGGCGAAGCACCAGAACCAGTTCCTCCCCCCAAACCACATGTAAGAAATAGCATATCAGTCCCTTGGATTATCTGATTTATTTCTTCAATATTTTCCTCTGCCGCTTCTCTTCCCCTTGTTGGGTCCATTCCAGCTCCTAATCCGCGGCAAATTTCTTTTCCAATTTGTAATTTGATATCTGCCTTTGTACTATGCAAACCTTGAGCATCAGTGTTAATAGTAATAAATTCTACTCCCTCAATCTTTTTCTCCTTCATCCTTGTCACTACATTTCCACCAGCTCCCCCAACACCAATTATTTTTATACAAATATTTTTAGTTAAAAAGTTCTTTTTTTCCTTTTTCTTTGCTCTCTTACTTATGAGTTTAGATTTTTGCTTTAGTTTCTCAACCAATTTCTGTTTTGGTTTCTGTTTTAATCTTTTATTCTGTTTTTTGATCTTTTGTTTTTTCATAAAATTATTTGAATAATAAGATGCGAATTATTAATGTTTAAGATTTAATATTATAAACGGCCATTAAAAAAATCTTTAATTTTTTTAAAAATCTTATTTTCTATCACTATCAAACCATTTTCTTCTTGAAATCTCAAGTTAAGTAATCCCAACACAGGAATAAAAGATAAATCAGGATTTTCTCTATACCATTCAATATCAGGATTAGCTAATCTTACAGGAAGTTTAAATTTTTCTTTTGCTAACTCAACAATAAAAGGCATATTAGCCCCACCACCATAAAGTACCACACCGCCAGGAAGTTTTCCAAAGCGATCAATTTCTTTTAATCTTTGTATTACTAAATCGAAAATTTCTGATAGGCGAGCCTCAATAATTTCCGCTAAAAATCTTTTACTTACTTTCTCAGTAGATTCAGTTTCTTCTAGGTAAATACTTAGATCTATGTTCTCATTCTTGCCAATTTTCTTTTTAATTGCCGCTCCTTCATTAATTTTTATTTTTTCAGCAATATCAACGTAAGTTTTTAGGCCTACTGCAATATCATTTGTAATATTGTCTCCTCCCATTGGAAACACCTGCAAATCCAAAATCTCATCATTTTCATAAACACAAGCGCTAGTAGTGCCAGCGCCTAAATCCAAAGCTATTGCCCCCAAATCTTTATCCTGATCAGTAAGAACAATTTCTGCTCCTGCAAATGGTAAAATAATTTTTGGATCAAGTCTTAAGCCAATTATTTCGCCTAAACGATCAATATAACTAATATTAGGGCTAAAAGCATCAATTAAAAGACACTCGGTCTCAATTTTTAATCCCTTCATTCCTATTGGATCTTTTACTTTTGCCATTCCGTCAACAATGTAGCTTCTTGAAACAGTTTGAACCAATGTTCTGTTAGATGGAAGAGCAAAAGCTTGAGCAGCTTTATCTGCTCTTTCTTTATCTTCATCAGTAATTTCCTGATCTGGTCGTGAAACTACGGCCACACCTTTAGAAAGACGGGTTTTTATATTAGGGCCTCCTACGCCTATAATGGATTCTTTAAAATGAACATTCTTTAGCATTCCTTCTATTTCTACCACCAAATTATCCAATTCCTCAGCTGTTCCTTCTATATCCACAATTTCTCCTTTTTTAATGCCGCGAGATTTTCTATGAGCAGGCAAAACAACACTCCAATTATCAGAATCTTCCTTTCCAACTAAAGCTTTTATATTAGACGTACCTAAATCTATTGCTAAAATATGAGAACCCATATTTGTTATTTACCAATTACCAATTATTAATTACTTATTAATTGTCTCTAAAATCTTGTTTTCTAAATATTCCATTTTCAACTTATCCTCCTTTTTACCATGAGTATATCCATAAAGATGCAGTAAGCCATGGACTACTAATTTTTGATAAAAAGAATCAAGAGATGTATCGAATCTTTTAACTTGTCTTTTTATTTCTTCAGGGCAAAGAAAAATATCCCCAAGTATTTTTTCTTTTTTGCCTAATTCTAACGGAAAAGTTTCATTCAAGGAAAAAGAAAGAATAGCAGTCTCTTTATTCTTTCCTCGCCAATAATTATTTAATCGACGAATATTTTGAGAATCGACAAAAATTAAAGATAAAACTATTCTTTTTCTTTCTTTTAGAACAATTAAGGATTTCTCAACAATGCTGCAAAAAAATCTTTTAGAAGGAATATTTTGCCTATCTAAATTATATATTAAAACTTCAGGCTTGAAAACCATCGTTTTATATTAAAGAATCCCCTTTTTTCTTTTAATAGCTACTTCCTTAAGAACTTTTATTTTATGAAGAGCTGATAATTTTTCACTTCTTTTAGTCGGTTTAGGATGGTAATATTTTCTTTTTCGAGCTTCCAAAAGTACACCGCTTTTTTTTATAATCTTAAACGCTCGGCTGAGAAAAGAATTCAGATTTTCTCCTTGTCTTCTTTTTACTGTAATAGGCATAGTCTATGAATTGCTAAATTATTAAATGTTATTTGTTATTTACTTTTTGATTTTTGTTTCTTGAATCGCTTTTTAACTTCATTGATTATCTTTTCCAAAGGAATTAATTCTTGAAGGCCCGAATCCATATCTTTCAAAATTATCATACCATTTAAAACTTCCTCCTGTCCAAGTATAAGAACATAATCTACCTCTAAATTATTGGCAGCTGTTAATTGAGCCCTTAAACTTTCTTTTCCTAAGTTCTCTCCAAGAAAAATATTTTCTTTACGAAATTGCTCTAAAAGCTTAAAAGATTGTTTTTTTGCCGCATCCCCTATTTGCACTAAAAATATTTTTGGTTTTGGCAAAACTAATGTTTTGCCTTTTTTTACTAACTCGTCCATCAATCTTTCAACGCCAAAAGCAACGCCAACAGCCGGCTTATATGTTCCGCCTAAAGATTTTACTAATTTATCATATCTTCCACCGCCAGCTAAAGCAATTCTTTTTATTTCGTTACCAAGAAAAAATTCAAAAACAGTTCTTGTATAATAATCAAGTCCTCGAACTAATGTTTTGTCCAATATATAAGAAACGTCTAAATAATCCAATAATTCTAAAATATCTTTAAAATGGCTATTACATTCTGAACAAAGATAATCTAAAGAAATTGGAGCGCCATTTTTAATAAATAAACATTTCTCATTTTTACAATCTAAAACCCTTAAAGGATTTTCTTTTATGCGTCTTCGGCAATTATCGCAAATTTGCTTAATATATTTTCTATAGTATTTTTTTAATTCTTTTATATAAACAGGCCTGCATTCAGAACAACCAATACTGTTAAGAGATAAACAAATATTCTTTTGCTTAAATCCTAAGCTTTCCAAAAAAACTTGCGAGACAATAATCATTTCTACATCAGTGGCTGGAGAACCTTCCCCAATTATTTCTGCTCCTAACTGATAAAATTGGCGAAAACGACCAGCTTGAGGTTTTTCATGACGAAAAAAAGGACCAAAATAATAAAACTTGACTGGTTGAGGTAAATTAAACATCCCTTTTTCTATATATGCCCTTACTACTGAAGCTGTTCCTTCTGGCCGAAGAGCCAATAATTCCTTATTTTCTTTGGTTCTCAAAATATACATCTCTTTATTTACAATATCTGTTTTTTTGCCTATTCCCTTAGTAAATAATTCGGCTTTTTCTAATATGGGAGTTTCTATTCTTTGAAAACCATAAAATGCAAAAATCTTTTTTGTATTAGACAAAATATAATCATAATAAAGCCAATCTTTTGGCAAAATATCTTTCATTCCACGAAGTGTCTGAAAAGATTTTCTTTTATAAACCATAAGCCATTATTCTTTGTGAAGGCCAAAGCCGAAGCCATACCCGGCCTATTACTAATTCTTCATCAAGCGGCCCCCAATTACGTGAATCATAAGATGCTAAACGATTGTCGCCTAAAACAAAAAGTTCGTTTTCTCCAAGAGTTAATTGAAGATTACCTGAGGTATTTGATGACTCAGGTAAAAAATTTTCTTCTAAAGAAATTTGGGCACCAGAACTGTCAAACACGGTTAGATTATTATCTTCTATGATTATTGTTTCCATAGGTAAAGCAAGAATTCTTTTGATATAATATTGATGTGGATGATTAGGAGCTTTAAAAACTATTACTTCATATCTTGTTGGCGGACGAAAGCGATAAGACAATTCATCAATAATGAGATAGTCCTGGGTATAGAAATTTGGCTCCATGCTACTACCATGAACTATAAAAGGTTGAATTAAAAAATATCTTATAGGAGCAACTATAAGAATAGCGATAAAAATCATTTCTATATTTTCCCAGAGAATTTTCTTCCACATATTAGTAAAAACTATTGCTGATAATACCATAATTGAACCATCAAAGCAAATATGCTAAATTATAGAAAGCATGATGTTAGTTAATAAAAAAACCATTACATTGGGGCTAATTATTGGTGGAATTGTATTTCTGTTCTTTTTATTTAATGGATTGAATGATCCAAAAAAATACTCCTTTTCTTATGATAATAATTCTAACGCATTCTCAAAAGAAGAATCTCCAAAATCAGAAGATTCACCAATTAATATACTTCTTTTAGGAATAGCCGGAGAAGGATCACGAGGTGCTTTTCTTACTGACACCATTTTTGTCGCGAGTATTATTCCCTCTAAAAAACAAATTTCAATGATTTCCCTGCCTCGAGATTTATGGGTAAAAGTTCCAAATGGCTCTACTGGCGTTAAAATTAATTCCCTTTATGAATTAGAAAATCAGGGAAAAAGATTTGCAAAAGCAGACTCTTATGAATTAATAGAAGAAAAAATAGAAGACATAACAGGATTACCTATGGATTATATCGTTATTCTTGATTTAAAAGGATTTGAAAAATTAATTGATGCTTTGGGAGGAATAGATATTTGGCTGGAAAAAGATATAATAGATCCAAGTTTAGTAAATCCCCATAATCCTTCGGAAATTTTTCACCTTTCTGCTGGCTGGCGCCACTTAGACGGAGCATTAGTCATAAAATTTATTCGCACACGTTATGCCCCTGGTGGCGATTTCTATAGAATTGAGCATCAACAACAAATAATTGCCGCATTAAAAGATAAACTTACTAAATTAGCTGACATTTGGAATTTAATTAGTTGGTTAAAAATTTGGCAGTCTTTAAGTGGACATGTTATTACTAACCTGGATTTTAATACAATATGGCATATATTTCCTGTTGTAAAAGATATATCATCCAGTCAAGTCCAATATCTCAGTATAACAAATAGACCCCCAGATGAATTATTAATAACATCTACAATGTATGACAATTGGGCTGATAAAAATATTTATATTCTTATACCAGCTAAAGGATTTGAAAATTATGAAGAAATAAATAATTATATTAATGAAAAAATTTATGAATAAAAACTATCTTTTTATTGGCCTAGGAAATCCTGATAAAAAATATGAAAAAAACCGACATAATATCGGTTCTAATTTTGTTATGTTTTTAGAAAAAGAATGGCGCGGTTCTGGCTGGGAAAAGAATAAAAAATGCTTTGCTGAAATAAGTTATGTTGATAAAAAAAATGAAAGAATAATCTTAGCCAAACCAATGATATTTATGAATAATTCAGGAAAAAGCGTGGTCCAGCTTAAAAAATTCTATAATGTACTACTAAAAAATATATTCATTGTGCAAGATGACTCTGATATAAGCTTAGGAAATTTTAAAATCAGCTATGATCGCAGATCAGCAGGACACAATGGCATTAAATCTATTATCAATTATCTCAAATCAAAAGCTTTTTATAGGATAAGAATAGGCATTAGGCCTTTTTCCAAAAAAAGGGAAAAAGCCAATAAACTGGTCCTTAAAAATTTTACTCAGCGAGAAAATAAGATTTTAGAAAAACTTTTCCCAACCATATTGGAAGAAATAAATAACAAGACGGAAAAGTAAAACACTAAGTATTCCTAATGCTAAAGTGCTCAGGGAAAGACAGCTTAAAAGCAAGAAAAATTCTAAATTCACAAGAATCAAAACCAAAAATGACGGTAGAAGATCTGAGCATAAAATATCAGTGGAGAAAAAATAAAAATAAGAAAAACCTATTAGTCCTAAAGCATAAACTAAAAACCCAATCCAAAAAGGATAATTAAGAAAAAAATAAAGGCCATAGGAAATAATTATCCAAAACAAAAAAAGATAATAAAATAAAAGTTCCTGCCAATACTTTTCTCTAGGTAGAGGAAAAAACAATTTTTTCCAAAAAAGACCCAGGAATATTAAAACAAAACCAAAAACCCACAAAGGTTTGACAAAAAAGATTAAAATATTGACTTCAAGAGAGGCTAAAAAAAGAAAGATGAAATTAAACCAGGAAAGGCCTAAAAACGCTTTCCATAAAAAGATTAGCAAAAAACATATTAAAATAGATTGAAAGAAAGATAAAGAAAAAAGAATGCTACCAATCAGACAAAAACTGTAGAACAAAAAAAAGAGAGATTTTCTAATTCCGACAAAAGAAAAAAAATCTTTTAATTTTTGCATAAATTCAAAGTATCTTTCTTTAAAGAAACAGTGATTTTGTTTCCTTCTTTTATTTTGCCTTTAATAATTTCATCAGCTAAAGGATCAAGGATTTCTTTTTCAATAAGTCTTTTTAACGGTCGCGCGCCATAATCAGGATCATAACCTTTCTGAGCTAAATATTTCTTGGCCTCTTTGTTTAATTTTAAAACAATCTTCTTATCAGTCAACCGATGATTAATTATACTTATTTGCAAATCTACAATCTTTTCTATACTACGAATGCTTAAAGCATTAAAAATGATAATTTCATCAACACGATTAAGAAATTCTGGACGGAATTTTTCCTTTAAAGCATCATGAATTTTATTTTTTAATTCCTCCTTCTGTTGTTCCACCTTGTTCTTTTTATTCGTAACAAATCCCAAAGAAACCATTTCCTGTAAATATTCCCCACCTAAGTTGGAGGTCATAATAATAATTGTGTTTTTAAAATTCACTGTTCGACCCTTACCATCAGTAAGGCGACCATTATCTAATATTTGAAGTAGAATATTAAATACCTCTGGATGGGCTTTTTCTATTTCATCAAACAAAATTAAACTATATGGACGATGTTTTATCACTTCTGTTAATTGGCCTCCTTCTTCATAACCAACATACCCAGGAGGAGAACCAATTAAACGAGCGATACTATGTTTTTCCATGTACTCGGACATATCTATACGAATCATCGCTTTTTCATTAGAAAACATAAATTCTGCCAAAGCCCTAGCAAGCTCTGTTTTTCCCACTCCAGTTGGCCCTAAAAACATAAAAGAACCTATGGGTCTGTCTTCTTCGGATATTCCTGCACGGGCTCTTCTGATAGCCCTGCTCGCCGCAAAAATAGCCTCTTTTTGCCCCACAACTCTTTTGTTTAATTCCTTTTCCATTCTCACTAATCTTTTACTTTCCTTTTCAAGCATTCTTGTTACAGGAATTCCAGTCCATCGGGAAACTACGCGAGCAATATCTTCAGTTGTTACCTCGTCCTTTAAAAACCTCTCCTCTTCAGAAATTTTACTTAAAGACTTCCCATTAGATCTTAATGTTTTTTTTAATTGAGGAATTTTACCATAAATTATTTCTGCAACTTTATCTAATTGTCCAGTCCTCTCAAATTCTTGTGAATTTTTTTCTAATTCTTCTATTTCTTTTTTAATGGCGCTCACCTCACTAAATATTTCTTTTTCTTTCTGCCATTTACTTTTTATCTTATTATATTTTTGTTTTAATTTCTTTAGCTCATTTCCGATTCTTTTTCTATCTTGTATTATTTTTTTACCTTCTCGTATTTCCTTTTTACTTGCTTCTTTTTGCAATTCCAGGGATTTTATTTTGACCTCCAATTCAGAAATAGGCAAAGGAATACTGCCAATTTCCAAACTCATTGACGAAGCTGCTTCATCCATTAAATCTATGGCTTTATCAGGCAAAAAACGAGAGGTAATATAGCGGCTGGATAATTGTACTGCCATTATAATTGCTTCATCAGAAATTTTTAATCCATGATGAGCTTCATATTTTGATTTTAATCCCCGTAAAATCTCAATTGCCTCCTCAATTGAAGGTTCTTCTACTAATACTGGCTGAAAACGCCTTTCTAAAGCCGGATCTTTTTCAATATATTCACGATAATCTTTAAAAGTTGCCGCTCCAATAGCCCGCAATTCGCCTCTGGCTAATGTGGGTTTTAATAAATTAGAAGCGTCAATAGCTCCTTCAGCTGCTCCTGCTCCTACTAAAGTATGAATTTCGTCAATAAAGATTATAATATTACCGGCCTTTTTTATTTCTTTAAGAAGATTTTTTAATCGTTCTTCAAACTCTCCTCTAAAACGGGTCCCGGCTATTAATGCTCCTAAATCTAATGATATGATCTTTTTATTAATTAAACTTTCCGGAACTTCAGAAGAAGCAATACGTTGAGCCAATCCTTCTACAATAGCGGTTTTTCCAACGCCTGCTTCACCCATTAATATTGGGTTATTTTTTGTCCTGCGTGACAATATTTGCATAACTCGCCGTAATTCTTCCTCTCTTCCTATCACTGGATCCAATTTATTCTCTCTTGCTAATTCAGTAAGATCTTGTGTATATTTTTCTATGGCATTAGCGCCAACCTCTTGAAATTCATCAGTAATTTTTTCACCATCTGTATAATGATGAAGAGCCTCTAAAAACTTTTCTTTATTAATATTAAACTCGTTTATTAATTCCTGTGCAGAATTTTTAGAAGCAAGGACGCCATAGAATAAATATTCCGGGGAAATAAATTCATTTTTTTCCTCCATCGCTTTTTTAGCTGTAATTTCTATAATTTGCAACATTTCCTGAGAAAGATACATTGGACCAAAACCCTTACCAACAGAAAAGATGCGCGGTAATTTAATAATTTCCTCTAATATCTTCTTTAAAAATTTTTCTACATTAACTTTTAATTCTTTTTCTAAAATCTCCCTTGGGCCAGACCCTTCTTCATCCAATAAAACATACAAAAGATGGAGAGCGCGCATCTCTCCCTGGTTTCTTTCCATAGCCATTTGCTGAGCTCTTTCTATTGCTGCTTGAGCTTTTGCTGTAAATCTTCCTAAAGGCACAGTAATAAATTAAATATTAAAAATATAATTAATAGCATACAATAATTTACACTATTTTCCAATTATTCCCTAAACCCTGTCCCAGCAGGAATCAACCTGCCAATAATAACATTTTCTTTAAGTCCTTTTAGATAATCTTTCTTTCCTTCAACAGCAGATCTGATTAATACCCTTGATGTTTCTTGAAAAGACGCTGCTGAAAGAAAACTATCCGAATTCAACGCAACATTTTTTATTCCCATAAGTATTTCGTCTCCCTTAGGTGCTTCTTTATTTAAACTTTTCAATCTATCTACTTCTTCTTGAAAAGATTTTTTAGATATAACTTCACCTTGGATAAACTCACTATCACCACTATGTGTAACTTTCAATTGAGAAAACATTTGTTTAATGATTATCTCAAAATGCTTATCATTAATATTCTCGCCTGCAATATCATATACTTTTTTTATTTCTGCCAATATATATTCCTGGCAAGCATTTTTGCCTAAAATCTTAAAAAGTTTTTTAAGATCAAGATGTCCTTCGCAAAGTTGATCGCCTTTTTTCACTTCTTCTCCATTCTTAACCCATAAAGTTGCTGCTTCAGATACAACATACTCAAGTACACGAGATTTTTTGTCATTTGGTTTTATTTTATCATTTGGCTTTATCCTGATAAATTCTTGATGATTTATTTTTTTTATTTCAATAATCTCTCCATCTACCTCGCTCATAGGCGCCTCACCTTTAGGTATTCTGGCTTCAAAAATTTCTTCTACTCTTGGCAACCCTTGGGTAATATCAATGGCTTGAGCTACTCCGCCTGTATGAAATGTTCTTAAAGTTAACTGGGTACCTGGTTCTCCTATTGACTGGGCAGCTACAACACCAACTGCTTCCCCTAAATCAATAGGTTTTCTCCATGCTAAATCAAACCCATAACATTTCTGACAAATTCCATTTAAGCTTTCACAAGTGATTGGAGAACGAACTAATATTTCTCCAACTGAAGAATCTACTATTTTTTTAGTTAATATTTCATCTGTTAACTCTCCTTTTTTAGCTATAATTTTACCTTTTTTATCA
>DAOVIY010000001.1 GCA_030673525.1 bacterium
ATGTTTTGGCAAAATTAACTCCAATCAAAAGGGATAAAATTAATCCGGGGCCTTTTGTAACAGCTACAAGATCTATTTTTGGAACAATATCTTTTTCATGACTAAATGCCTGCTTTAGGGCTTGTTTAGTTACTATTGAAATATTCTTTGTGTGTTCTCTGCTTGCTAACATAGGTACTACACCACCATATTTTCTATGTATTTTTATTTGGCTAGCCACTACATTAGAAAGTGGATTAATAAAAAAACCGGCTTTGGTTTTTTTAATTTCTAAAACACCAACAGCCGTTTCATCGCAAGAAGTCTCAATTCCTAAAATTATCATAGATAAGAAAAATGAAAAGTGCCGTCAATGGGATTTGAACCCATGTTACGGGACTGAAAACCCCGTGTCCTAAACCAAGCTAGACGATGACGGCAATATAATATATAAATAGTTCAAATTAGCATAACAAAAAAAAGATTATCTTACAAGCACGATTTTCACTACCACTCTTTTAAAGATAACGCCTAAAGGCCAGCAGCTTTGTAAAAAAAATGCTATCGCTTTTCGAAATTAGATAGCAAGCTATTTAATATCTCCAAACGATAGCATCCTTATTATAGCAAAGGAAAATAATTTGTCAAGCCCATGTATGAAGTTACTGCTTTTGCACTGATTCTATATTAGGCTTTATAATATCTACTAATACTTTCTCGCCAATTAGTAAGTACTTCGTCAGAAATAGTGTTAGTTAACCTAGCTATATCGTCAGCAGTAATTTCCTGCTGACCTTGTTTTCCGATAATAACTACCTCTTCTCCGGGAGAAATATTCTTAATATAAGTAATATCAACTACGGTCATATTCATACATACCCTGCCTAATATCTTGGCCTTTTTACCTTTTATTAAAACATAACCTTTATTGCTTAATTTACGATCCAAGCCGTCGTAGTAACCAATAGACAAAACAGCGATTTTAGTTTTTCTTTTGGCAACAAAAATACTACCATAACTAATTTTACTACCAGTTAGAATCTCTTTGACTAAAGCAATTTTTGTTTTTACTGCTAAAACCGGTAAAAGTTTAATTTTTTGCTGACTACAAATCTTCTTTGCTAATTCATTAGGATAGTAACCATAAACAGCTAATCCCGGCCTTACCAGATTAAAATGACTACCTTTTTCTAATAAAGTAGCCGCGCTATTGGCACAATGAATTAAGGGTATACTTATTTCCTTTTGTTGTAAATTGGTTAGTATTTGCTGAAATGTCACTAATTGTTGATGAAAATAGTTTTGCCCAGCTATAGTAGGAACATCAGCAGTAGCAAAATGAGTAGCTATTCCTTCTAGAGTTAAATATGGTAAATTACGTATCTTTTGTATTAAATTTTTAGCTTGAACAGCTAAAACTCCTATCCTACCCATACCAGTATCTACTTTAATATGAATTATAGCTTGCTGATGAAGTTTTTGGGCAATTAAGGAAATTTTACGCGCTGTAGAATAATCAGAAACAAAAAATCGTACTTTCAAAGAGAAAATTTTAGGTAAATCAGCATCAGGAATATAGCCCATTACTAAAATGGGCTGATTAATTTTAGACTTTCTAAGTATTTCTGCCTCAGCTAAAGAAGTCACACTCAACCAATCCACTCCCTCATCCACTAATAGTTGGGCCATTTTCACTAACCCATGACCATAAGCATTAGATTTAACACAAGGAGCTAACAAAACCTGTTGGTCAATAAGACTACGCAGTATTCGCATATTATTTTTAGCTCTTGACCGAGATACTTCTATCCAAACCAAATCCTGCATAAATTATTTATAATTTATAGTATAACAAAAAAACCCTTGCAAAAGTAAGGACTTTTATTTAAAAGCTGAACCTCCGGGCAAATGTAAATGGGTGAGCGAGGAGATTTGAACTCCCAACCACTTCGGCCACAGCGAAGTGCTCTACCAATTGAGCTACGCCCACCATCATCTAATCATTATAAATCAAAAAGTCTTTTCTTTCAAGTAAATATATGATAGAATAAAAATCATTAATCTCCCTGTAGCTCAACTGGATAGAGCGACTCCCTTCTAAGGAGTAGGTTGCAGGTTCGAGTCCTGCCAGGGAGACATAAAAATATATCGGGGGATAGTGTAATGGTAGCACGAGTCCTTTGGGAGGATTTAGTCCGGGTTCAAGTCCCGGTTCCCCGACCAAATGAAAGGAGAGTTTTATCTCTCCTGTTTTATTTCTTTAAATTTGTTTAAATCTAAAATTCTTGTTATGCTATTTTAGATAATTTTAAATTTTAAATAATGTAAATTTAATTAATGGGCTCATAGTATAGTGGTAATATACTGCATTCGCATTGCAGAGACGCGAGTTCGATTCTCGCTGAGTCCACAAATACTTTGTTTCACATTTTGTTTCACACAATGTTTGGCGATAAACGTTGCATTTATAATTACTTTGTAATTTTTGGCTCTATTAAGCCAAGGGTAGCTAAAATTGCCTGGTTTGCCTGTAAATAAGCTAAATTTAAACCAAGTTTAAACCAAATTTTTGAGCAAAAACTAGGAAATGGCTTTGTTAATATTGTTTCACACTTTGTTTCACACAATGTTTGGCGACAAACATTTTACTGAATTTTCGTCTTTTTAGTGATTATTTATAACGTTTACAAAAATTAGTCTTTTTCTCACTATCTGAGATAAATATTAAAGTATCTAATTAAATGAAGAAGGGAAGGCAATTTTGCCTTCCCTTAAAACTAAGCGGACTTATTTAATTTATAAACGATGCACACTGCACCCCACAACTTATAGCCACTGCAACCAAGCATGATGTTACTATCACTAGAAATATTATTATTCCAGCTGACTTTGTCATCTTATTCATCTCCTTTTCTTAATTTTATTTAGTTTCTAGTACATTATCCTCATAATCATAAACTCTATAATAGTTTAAGTGGTTTAAGTTTTCTTCCACTTGATTCAAATAATGATGTACAACTGATATAGGATTCTTATTAGCTTCTATTACATTGTTTTCATAATCATAAACTCTATAATAGTTTAAATAGTTTGAGCTTTTTCCCCTTTGATTTAAATAATGATGTACAACTGATATAAAAGAATCAACATGAATAGGATTATATATCCAACAATCCGAATAAGTATATCCATCTTCATAATAAACACCCAATACATGACCAACTGGTATCTGTAAAAACTTTGTAAAAACTATGTGTATCTGCCAAGTTTCGTATCTATTTATATGGGCTTTAAACACAGCATAAGAAGAATAATCATTACAGTCTCCATTCTTGTATAACCATTGTTCAAAAGGACTGTAACTTATTTTATGTCTCTGGTAATTAAAATTATCTGCCATGTATTGACATATCTCTTTCGGGGTTTTTAAATCCCACAGACATGTCCAAAATCTAAAATCATTGGGCAAAATCCAAGTATTAAGATTAAACGGAGTCCATGTAAATGCTACAGCTGTCAACATTAAAACTAAAACCATTGTCATTAATCCGATTCGCAAGATTCTTTTCATCCTTCTTTTCCTCCTTTTTCTATATTTTAATCTATATTTAAATGTAAAAGTGCAACTCAATCTTCTTCATAATCACTCTAATTATACACCTTCTCTCTCATCTTGTCAACCCCCTATATCTATATTATCTTCTATATTATCTATTTAATAATAGGGGTTGACTTTTCAAAAAAGACAAGATAAACTATTAAAAGTAACGATAAGATCGCCCAAAGGCGGTCTTTCTTAATAAAATTAATTAATTTAAATAAAATGTTAGATTTAAAAACCTTAAAACCATTAATTCGTCAGATTGCTGAAGAAAAAGGACTTTCAGAACAAAAAGTTTTTGAAGCTTTAGAAGTCGCTTTTGCTGCTGCTTATAAAAAAGAATATGGCAAAAAAATGCAAGTTATTCGAGCAGAAATTAATCCTGATAATGGACAAGTAAAATTCTCACAAGTAAAAAATGTTATTGATAAATCTTCTGTGATTACTGAGGAGGAGGAAAAAAAGGAAGAAGAAATTAATTCAACAAAAAAAAGCAAGGGAAAGAAAGATGAAAATGAAGTTACTGAAGATGAGGATCGAAAAATCAAATTTAATCCTGAAAGGCATATCCTTTTAGAAGAAGCGAAAAAAATAAAATCAAATGTTAAGATCGATGAAGAAATTGTTACCCCTTTGGATGTAAAAAGCGATTTTAGCCGAATAGCTGCCCAAACTGCCAAACAAGTTATCTTACAAAAACTCAAGGAATTAGAAAAAGAAACAATTCTTTCAGAATTTAAAGAAAAAGAAAGCACGGTAATAAGTGGAATCATTCAAAGAATAGAAAGACAAAATATCTATATCGACTTAGGAAAAACGTTTGGTGTTCTCTATGCCAATGAGGGAATACCAGGCGAACATTACCAAATAGGAGAAAGAAAAAAATTCTATATTCTTCGCTTAGAAGAAAAAGGACGAGGACCAATAATTTTGCTTTCCCGTTGTCATCCAAAATTTGTTTCTCATCTTTTTGAAATGGAAGTTCCTGAAATAAGTGAAGGGGTAGTAGAAATAAAATCTATTGCCCGTGAACCGGGAAATCGAACAAAAATTGCTGTAGATTCCAAAGATGAAAACGTAGATCCAGTAGGCGCTTGCGTTGGACAAAAAGGAACACGAGTAACAACGATTATTGACGAATTAAATGGTGAAAAAATAGATATTATTCCTTATTCTGAAGAACCAACTAAATATGTTGCGTCTGCTTTAGGTCCAGCAAAAATCAAAGAAGCCGAAATTATTTCCGAGAGAAGAGAAGTAAAAGTATTCGTTCCGCCTGATCAAATTTCTTTAGCTATTGGTAAAAATGGCCAGAACGTTCGTTTAGCGGCAAAACTTACTGGTTGGAAAATTGATATTCGTTCTGCTCTTGCACCAGAAGAAACAATAGAGGGAGGCGTAGCTAACATCAAAGAAGAGAAAAAACCTGATGAAACAAAAGAGAAAACAAGCAAAACAAAACAAGTTAAAGAGGATTAAACAATAAATTTGTAATCATGAAAATAAAAATTACTTCCCTTCCAAAATCAAAGATTGAAATAATTGTTAATCTTGATAAAAAAGATCTTTTGCCCTTTAAAGATATCGCCTTAAAAGACCTTAATAAAGGTCTTAAAATTAACGGGTATCGTGTTGGTAAAGTCCCTTTGTCAATTGCAGAAAACCATTTTTCCCCTTTAAAAATTTATGAAAAAGCAGCAAGCTTAGCTATTGAAAAATTTTATCCACAAATTATCAAAGAAGAAAAGATTCAAGCAATTGGGTATCCATCTGTTAATATCACTAAAATAATTCCTAATCAGGAGGTAGAGTTTAAAGCAGAAATATCTATTATTCCTGATTTAAATTTGCCTGATTATAAAAAAATCGCCAAAGATATGCAGACGAAAAAATTGAATGTTACAATAGAGAAAAAAGAAATTGATGACGCATTACTATGGCTACAAAACTCTCGTTCTGTTTTAGAAAAAGTAGAGCGTCCAGCTGAAAAAAAGGATATTGTTACCATTGATTATCAAATTAAAGAAAAGAAAAACTTAATCAAAAATGGCGAAGATAAAAACTATGCTTTTATATTAGGAAAGGGACATTTTATTCCAGGATTTGAAGAAAATTTAATTGGAATGAAAGCAGGAAAAAAGAAAATCTTCAATATAACAGTGCCAAAATCTTGGATTCAAAAAGATTTACAAGGCAAAAAACTTTCTGTTGAAATTTCTCTCAAGGAAATAAAAAAGAAAAAACTACCTCCTTTAAATGATAAGTTTGCCCAGGAATTGGGAAAATTTAAAAATTTAGAAGAATTAAAAAAGAATATTCTAAAAGGGCTCAAAATTGAAAAAGAAGCAAAAGAAAAAGAAAGATGGCGCTTATCAGTTTTAGATGAAATAATAACAGATACTCAAGTAGATTTGCCTGAAATACTCATTCATACTGAAATTGAGAAAATGATGGAGGAATTAAAATCTCAGCTTGAAAAAATCCAATTAACTTTTGAAAAATATCTTGAACAGATTAAAAAAACAGGAGAAGAACTAAAAAAAGATTTCCAAGGACTAGCAAAAAAAAGAGTTTTCTCATCTTTGGTTTTAAGAGAAATCGGTCTTTTAGAAAAAATTGAAGTATCTGAAGACGAAATAAAAGAAAAAGTCAATGAAATCCTACAACAAATTCCTGACCCAAAAATTAAAGAAAAAATTAATCCTGAAGACTTAAAAGAATTTGCATTAGGAATAGTACGTAATGAAAAAGTATTCCAAATACTAGAAAAACAATAATCTTTCTCTTACCATTGTGAAAAGTACATTCGCTTCACTCAGTATAAACTCCGCGACGCGGTAATCTTTTTGGATTGCTTCGTATCGCCCTTTTGGTTTTGCCAAAAAGACAGATTTCGCAACAATAACAATAGAATCACCATAAAACTACCTATAGACATCGCAAAGCCAATTTTATCCCAAATATTATAAGAATACTCTAAAGTTACTTCATTTTGAAAAGGAATTACCATCATAAAAGATGGACTAATTAAATAAGGACCTTTTGCTCCTTTAACTTGCCAGCCGGGAAAATAACTATATTTTATTAAATGAGGCATTTCTAAATAATCAGTTGAAAAAATCAAAGAATCATTTTTTATCTCTTTTATTTCAACGGTTGCATTCTCTGTTAGTTCCTTTTGCTGAAGATAGCCCCTTATATCCTCTAACTCTTTTTTATTTCGATAAAAAACTATGGGCTGAGATAGGTCCATTTTTTTATACCAATCAATTGACTCGTTTAACCATTCTTTTGTTTTCAATTTTAAGTTAATACCAGAAACAACTTCAATTAAATCGGAATGTGGAATCTTATAAACTCTAAATCCGCCAACATCAGACAGTCTGATAAAATGTTCGTCAGCCAACTCTTTAATTTCAAATGTATACGCGACAAAATATTGAGCTCCAAAATACTGCAAATGTTTTACTCCATTTTCAAAATTAAAAGAGGGATATTCTAATCCAGCAATAGCTGAAGTAGGCGTTTTGGTTGTCTCAGCTTGATTAATAAAATGAAAATAGCCAGAAATAGAAGACTCAATTAACAAACCTTCAAAAGTTGGTTTGTTAATAAAAATCGGCAGGTTTTCTAAAACGCGAGGAGTGCCAAATTTATCATATTCAGAACGATATTCCCACATTACCCTTCCATAAGGAAGATCTTTTAAATAATCTGAAAGACTTTTTAATTCTGGCCAGGCATCCTTGCTCTGCAATCCTTCATAATTCCATTTCATCCAAAAAGGAATATAAGAAATTGTTGAAGGAATATAGAAAAATAACATATAGCCGGAAAAAACGAGCAAAACAATAAAAACAAATGGTTTTTTTATATATTGCATCCAACTTCCTAAAGTACACGCAGCAATCATCAAGCTAGCCATTAAAATAAATGGCAAAAATCTGGCATTCAATATGCTAGAATTATTAAGAAAAAGAAATGGTATTAAAGAAACGCAAATAATAAAAATAAGGGGAAAAAGTTTTTTGTCTTTTTTAAAAAAAGCATAAATGATTCCTAATATCGCAATAATCTGAAAAATCATTAAAGAAGTTGGAAAGATTTCTTCAAATTTAATTATTTTAGTCCAACTCATTTTTGATGTATAAGAAAGAAGGCTTAAAAAAGGAAGTGACCAAAAAGCGGTAAAACCAAAAGCTAAACCAAAAACCTTAATTAAATACAAAAAAACCCTTTTTGCTTCTTTTTTTATTACACTTTGCAAAAAGATAATCACTGCAAATAAAACAGCAACCATGGCAGAGAAAGGATGGGATAAAATCATCAAAGAAAGAATAAAAATATTAATAACTAAATAACGATTTTCTTTTATTCCTTTTACTAATAAGCCAATAAATAAAAAGAAAAGAGCAAAAGCAAAAGAATATGAAAACACCCCTGATAAAGTACTTGGGATATTACCGCCATAAATAGAAAACTTTTCCAAAAACAAAAAGCTTAAGCTTAGAAGAGCTCCTAAAGAAGGGATAGGAAATTTGAAATCAAGAAATAATAAACAAAGAAAAACAGTCAAAGGTAAAAGAAATGTTCCTAAAAGTGTGATCAATTTAAAGGCAATATTTAAAGGAATAACATAACTTAATAATATTGTTGTGTAATAAAGAAGTGGAGGGTAAAAATATAAAAAAGGAAAACCAGCATACCAATCAGGAGACCACCATTTGATCTTTGGAAAAATCTCCTGAGCATAATAAACAACATAATTATGAGAACCTGTATCCCCTCCGCCAACCATTGTATCAGAAAAGATTAGATCCCATGGAATTTGAAGAATTAAATAACCAAAAATAAAAATAAAAATCAGAGCAACAGAAATCCTCTGAAATTTAAGGTATTTCATAGTGATGAAATCTTATTATTAATAAATCAAAAAACGTTTTCAATATACTGAAAAAATTAAAAGTTGACGATTGAAAAGAAAAAATCTCTTGCTCTACTACAGCTTTATTCACTGAATAATTCAATTGTTTAGCCAAATAAAGTATTTCTATGTCAATTGCAAAACCATTGGTGAAACTAAGTGTAAATATCTTTTTCCCTTTTTCTGCAACAAAACCCTTCAAACCACATTGTGTGTCACGATATTTAAAACCAAATAAGATTTTTAATGCTAAATATAAAAAAGGCCTGAGCAGTTTTTTATAAAATCTATCATTATAAAATCGTTCGCGATGACCCATTACTATAGATTTTTCCTTTTTTAATTCTTCAAATACTTTATCTATATATTCAACGCTAAAAGGCAGATCAGCATCAGTAAAAATCAAATATTTTCCTTGCGCTTTATTAAATCCTTTACGCAAACTGTACCCTTTCCCATAATTGATTTCATTTTCTAAATAAACAATTTTCTCACCAAATATATCTTTTATCTTTTTCGTATCATCTTTACTACCGTCATTAATTATAATAATCTCTGCCTGGGGAAAATATTCAATTAAAGATTGAATTGTATTAATAATTAACTCTCCTTTTTCATAGGCGGGGATAATGATGGATAATTCTTTCTTTTCCATATGAATTCATTATACTAATTTTATTTTATTTTTCAAAATCAGGAGGTTTGACAAAAAATTTAAAAACTACTATATTAAATGTATTACTATTATCACTATCACCTTAAACAAAAATATGAGTGATTCATTCCAAAAACCAAATAATATGGTTCTTATCCCCACTGTTATTGAAAAATCCTCTATTGGAGAAAGAGTTTATGATATTTATTCCCGTTTGTTGAAAGAAAGAATTGTCTTCTTAGGAGGCCCAATTGATGACCCTCTAGCCAATACCACTATTGCTCAATTGTTATTTTTGGAACATCAAGACCCAAAAAAAGACATTCTCCTTTATATCAATTCCCCAGGAGGATCAGTTACTTCTACTCTGGCAATTTACGATACAATACAATATGTTAAATGTGATGTTTCTTCGCTTTGCTTGGGCATGGCTGCTTCTGGCGCTGCTGTCATCTTAGCTGCTGGTAAAAAGGGTAAACGTTTTGCTCTACCTAATGCAGAAATTCTTCTTCATCAGGTAATGGGAGAAGCCGGAGGACAGGCTACAGAAATAGAAATCGCGGCAAAGCAAATTCTCCGTGTCAAAAAACAATTAAATCAGATTTTGGCAAAACATACAGGACAACCTATCACAAAAATATCAAAAGAAACTGACAGGGATTTTTGGCTTACTCCTGAAGAGGCAAAAGAATATGGAATTATTGATGAGATTATAAAAAATAAAAAATAGTAAAAAATTAAAACATGAAATTTAAAGAAATACCAACTAGTCCAACTCCTGAGAAAAAACCTTGGGAAAAAGAATTTGAAGAAAAAGTAAAAATAATTGAAGATTTAGACGCAGGGGAAGAAAAATTAAAAGAAATTGATGAAAAACGAAAAGACTTAGATGAAAGATATGAAGCAACAAATGATCAAGAAGAAAGAGAGAAAATAGAAAAAGAGCATGAGCAATTATCAAAACAAGCTAAAGAAATTGATAATAAAATATCAGGACTAGAAAAAGAAGTGGAAGAAAAGAAAAAAGATAAATCAGAAAAAGAAAAAATAAAAAAAGAACCGAAAAAAGAAAGAAAAAAACTTAATCTATTGGAAAGATATGAAAAACGCATAGAACTCTTATCAGATAATATCTTTTCATCTCTTTATGAAGTAATAGGCCCCCTCCTATGGAACCAAGACCCAGAAGATCCTGACTACTATCTAGTGCAAAATCAATTAAAGCTTTCTAGAGAAGCCCCGGTTTGGGTTGAAAAAGAAACAAAGAAAAAAAAGTCCTCCTCTGCTAAAGCTACAGAGAATAAGGAAGAAAGACTAAAAAAAGGAAAGGGAGAAAAAGTACCACCTGAAGAAAAGATCAAAGAACAATTAAAAGAAATGGAAGCTTCGTCAGTAATAGAAAAAATTCTCCAAGACCCTGAAGCATTGTCGAAAATTTTCCATGAAGCTTTTGAGATTTCAAAAAATCCGGAAGTGCAGGAAAGATTTCAAGAACTTAAAGATACAGTAAAAAGAATAGCAAAGGAAAAAGAAGAAATCCCTGATTCTGTTGCTAAAGCAGCAGAGTTCATTAAAAAAGAAGAGGGAAACGAGAAAAAAGAATCTCAGTGGGGAACAGCTCTTGGAGCAATAGGTTGGTCAATATTATTATTCATGGTTTTATTTATGTTACTAGAATTAAAAGGAATAAATTATCTTTTTGGGCAAACTACAGGTAAAAAGAAAGAAACAGGTAAAAAGCAAGAGAAAAAATAGGACACACAAAAAATTAAGTTAAACTATTAAATTTTAATAATATGTAAAATGCAACAAAAATTTTTAAACAATTTTCCCCCCGAAATCAAAAATACAGTTTCTCAATTATATGATACTATTTTAGAACGTTCGCTTATGCGAGCCTATAAAAATTTAGACGATGAGAAAAAAGCAATAATGGCAAAAATATTCAATTCTGGTAATGAAAAAGAAAAAAATAATTTCTTAGATAACTATTTAGGAAATTTGCAAGATATTATGATGGAAGAAACAAAAAAGATAGTAATGGAAATAAAACAAACAACCCGCTAATTAGCGGGCCCTTTTAAAACTAAAGCGGCAGACCGGACTTGAACCGGCAATTTTCTCGTTCTTTACAGAGCGGGGTACGAGAATCGAACTCGCGTCTCGACATTGGCAATGTCGTATATTACCACTATACTAACCCCGCAATATTAAAATTTTATAAGCTTTTACTGGATAAATCAATCCAAACTAATATTTTTTCTTTTATTTATCTGCTGTTACATATTATCATACAGATTTCATTGGTCAATCTTTGTCATAATGTAAAGGTTGACTTTTAAAAATTTTGGCTTTATGATAGAATGTTTCTATTAAAACTATGGACAAAAAGACTTTTTCTGAATTAAAAAAGAAATTAGAACAAGAACGAACCCTTTTAGAAAAGGACCTGTTAAAATTTGCCGATAAAGATAAGAAGATATCTAATGATTATGACACCAGATTCCCAAATTTTGGAGGTCGTTCTTCTGCACCTGATGAAGACGCCAAAGAAGTAGAAATATATGAAAATCTATTGGCCGTAGAATACGCTTTGGAACTTCGACTTAAAGAAGTTAACGAGGCTTTAGAGAAAATTAAAAAAGATAATTATGGCCATTGTGAAATTTGTAAAAAAGATATTAAATTAGACCGTTTAAAGGCTAACTCTGCGGCTAAAACTTGCATAGCTTGCAATAATAAAAACAAACCACAGGAGAAATAAACTATAAAATATTCAAAAAAGCGACGGGTACATAAATTATATTATCTAAAATATATTCCGCCGCTATTTTTGATTTAGAAACCACTTTGATTAAAATAGAAAAACAAACAGAATAAAACGAAATTTCCCTGGAATCAATATTAATAATTTATCTTTTTACAAAAGGATTCTGGGCTCCCCTAACTTCAAAATGAAGATGACAACATTCAGCATTCCCTGTGTCACCCATTTTTCCTATTAAATCTCCTTGATAAACCTTATCTCCCTCTTTTACAGATAATTCGCTTAAATGACCATAAACAGTCGTAACGCCATTATAATGTTGAATCTTAACTAAATTCCCATATCCGTAATTATATCTTCCTGTTCCTTTAGCCTCAACTACCATCCCATCAGCAGCAGCATAAATAGGGCTTCCACAAGAACTAATAATATCAACTGCATTGTAATAATGAAAAATCCCCCTATTCCAACCGCCAGAAGTAGGATAAGCAAAAAAACCATCAATCTTTGGCCAATGACTAACATCAATTGTCATAGGTTTAAGCCCAGCAGATAATGATAGAGAAGTAGTTGAAGAAAGCCGACCATTTGGAATAATAAGTTCTTGGCCAATTTTTATAGAACCTTCGTCTTTTAAATCATTAAAAATAAATATATCATCAGATGATGCCCTGTATTTTCTAGCTATAGAAGATAATGTGTCTCCTTTTTTAACTATATGCATTACTCCTGAAATTGGAAGAATGATAAGCTCCTGATTAGGTTTAATTATAGAGCTGGATTTTAAATTATTAACCCATAAAATTGTATTTAAACTTACTCCAAAATTTGCCGCAATTCTGCCCGGTGTATCTCCTTCCTGCACTATATAGGTAAAAACTGTATGACGCTGAGATGAAGGTAACAAAAATTTAACAGGAGAATTAATACCCAAAAAACTATCACTGTTTATAATAATTAAAAAATTCTGCTCAACTGAATTATCCGTTTCAAAATCACCTTCAATAATTTGACTTCCATCTACACTCAAACATTCATGGTAGGCATAAGCTGTCTTCGCAAATGAACTACCTTCTAAAATGACGGGGCAACCGTCTTCTTTTATTAAAAACTCTTCTCCTTCTTTTTGAAGAAACATAATTTGAGAAGAAAGATAAGAATTGCCAAAAAATAAAGAAAGTAAAAATAAACCCATTACTATCTTTAATAAAGATGATGACATTAAATGGTTGATACTTCTTATCTTTTTCTTAAGTTGTATTTTCCAGGTAAAAATGGTAATTTAGAATAAATGCTATTAAAAAAGCCTTTTTGAAGGCCTTATCAGTAATTTTAACAAAATTATTTTTAATGTCAACCCCGTCAGAAATAATACTTCTAACGGGGTAAAGAAAATATATTCTTTAGTCTATTTGGTTAAATTAGGAAAATCTATTTTCTTACAATTAAGCATTGCACCTTCTGAAATTTTTGGTTGACCTCCAGTTAGACCAAAATCCTGTAAAAAAGCTATGATTTCTCCTGTTTCATTATTTACAATTCTCACAATACCAAACGGGACTTTACTGCTAATCCATATCTCCATATCGTTTTCATCTATAAACTTAGCTATTTGAATTATTTTTCCAGTTACAGTAGTAAAAGTACCATAAGTATATTCATTATTTGGACTATATTTTTCTGGTGTTTTAATGGCTGGAAGTAAAGAATTAAATGAAGGTATAAGTATATTCATTAAAGAATCATCTATGCAAATCACTTCGTTTTTCCCTTCTAATTTGCTAACTATCTCCACTATCTCGTTTGACTTTTGATCCCGCCATACCTGCGTAATTGCACTCTTGTTTCCAGAAACAATTGACTCAATTTCTACTCCATATGTTGGTATATTATGAATAATCTTTTCCCCTAAATAAACTAATTTCTGCAAATCTTCTGCGCCATTCATAATTTCAGACCAAGCGCCTTCTTCTGGTTTTAAAAATCCAGCGTAAAGATTTTGATTACCTCTGCTTCTTATAAACAAAACCGCTATAATTGCTATGATAGCCAAACCAATGATAATCAAATTTTTGTATGTTTTTTTATTCATTATTTTTATATAATTATTATGCTTACCTTTCTATTTTACCATTATAAATCCCTTTGTCAAAATTCTATATGATAACAAGAAAACAAAAAAAATTAGGACAAGTTTTCCTTAAAGACAAAAAAGTTGTTCAAAAGATTATTCAAGCAATAAATATTAACTCTAAGGATCAAATTTTAGAAATTGGGCCGGGGAAAGGCATCTTAACCCAAGTCCTTTTAAAAACTGACGCTGAAATAATTGCTGTTGAAAAAGATCCAAAATTAGTAAAATTTCTTGAAAGTCATTTCAAAAACAAATCAAATCTAAAAATTATCCAAGGAGATATTCGAGACTTTCTTCAAACCACTGAATATAAAATATTGAATACCGGATATAAAGCAATAGGTAATATTCCTTATTATTTAACTTCGCATCTTCTGCGTTTACTTTTAGAAAACCCAATTAAACCTTCTTTAATAGTTTTAATGATCCAAAAAGAAGTAGCTGAAAGAATAACAGCCCAACCACCAAAAATGAATCTTCTATCTGCTTCTGTGCAATTTTACGCTCAACCGAAAATTCTTTATAATATCTCAAAAACCGCTTTCAATCCAAAACCTAAAGTTGACTCTGCTGTTATTAAAATAACTCCAATAAATACAAAAGAAAATATGGATAAAACACAAATAAAAGATTTCTTTAGTATTGTAAGAGCTGGTTTTAAACAACCAAGAAAATTACTTATAAATAATTTAAATAAAAATTTAAATTTAGAAAAATATTTTGTTCAAAAGATATTTTTGAAATTAAATCTTCCCTTCAATACCAGGGCACAAAATCTTTCCATAAAACAATGGGTTTCTCTTTCTTCCTTGTTAATCAAAAATATTGTATAATAAAATTGTGTAATTATAATTAAGAAAAATATAAAAAATCATTAATATGAAAACAAAACATATATTAAAAATTGGGATTTTTAGTATCACGCTTTTTGCCTTACTAATTAGCCCTATTTTAAAATCTAACACCGTTCAGGTGAATGCAAATGGCCTAACAGAAGAACAAAAGGAAACAATCGATGTTTATATACAAGAATTCGATGCTGACGAACTTTGTAAAGTAAACACAGATGATTGGATAAAGGAATGTAAAAAAACCGAAAGTGATGTTGTGTGCTACGCACAAGGATTTTTTGTTAAACAATGGTGTCAGGTTGTAAAAGGTACGCTTGAAGGACTTGGAAAAATGTTTTCTGCAATAATAGGTTTAGAAATAAGTTGGATATTAAAAGCATTGGAGCCGAGCACTTATGGCGGATTTGTTAATAATCCAGGAGTTCAACAAATATGGATAATATTACGCAATATTGTAAACGCTCTTTTAATTTTAGGGTTTATAGGTATTGCTATTGCCACAATAGTTGGTTATAAAAAATACGCTTGGAAACAAATCCTTTGGAAATTAATAATTGTTGCCTTATTAATAAACTTTAGTTTAGTGATATCAGGAATAATTGTAGACGTTTCTAATTATCTTTCTGGATATTTCTTGCACGCTGCACAAGGAGAAAACGAAAGCCTTGCTCCTCGCATCTTTAAAGGACTTGGCTATACAGAAAAAGAAGGCCAGTTAGTACCTCCGGATTTGTTTGGTGAAAATAAATCTAAAATACCAGCAATTCCAGAAGATGAAGATAAAGATCCTGGAGGTACATATGCATACAACTTACGATTAGGTAATTTCTTTATTATTAGTTTTGTAATGATACTGGTTGGTGGCTTTGCTATCATCGCTTTATTAGCTATTTATTTAACAATAATATTCAGGGCCTTTTTGATGATCATCCTCTTAGGAATATCGCCAGTCGTTTTTGCAGCTTGGATTTTTCCTGACACAGAAAAATATTGGAAAATGTGGTGGCAACAATTCCTAAAATGGTGTTTTTTCCCTGTTAGTTTTGCTTTTATACTATATCTTGCCATAACAGTAATGAATAATATGAAATTCGGGACTGAAGACTCAATGACTACAACAATAATTCAGATGGTTCTATTCTCTATGTTTTTAGTTGGAGGATTAATTTTCTCCCTCCAAAGCGGAGGAGCAGGATCTCAATTAGTCATAAAACAAGCTACTAAGGCTGGAGCAGTAGCTGGCGCCTTTGTTGGTCACAAAACATTAAAAGGAGTCACGGGCTCAGAAACATGGAGAAAAGCTCAAAAAAGATTGGAGGACAGTAAATTTGCACCTACACATGACATAGGAGTTTGGATGAGTAGACAACCTGGAAAAATTCGATCAGATGAACTAAAACAAATTGAAGAAAATTATAAAGGAAGAGCCCCAGATCAAATTAGAGCTGATATGGAATTACATAAAACAGATAAGGGAAGGATGGCTTTGGGTGTTAACACATTAATAGGAAAAGAATCACTGGATTATAAAAAAGATGATAAATTCATTGAAATAGCTAAAAATCAACCAAATTTAGATGTTTCAGGAATTAAAAAAATTCATCCAGAACTTCATGCTAAATACTTTACAAAACCTGAAGATATGGACAAAGCAATAGAACAGATGAAGCAAAAACTTCATGGAGTCTCTGACGATGAAGCTAAAAATCGTGTTACCACTAATCTTATGGTAGAACAACTGCTAAAATCTTCACCTGATGATATAAAATCAGGTAATTGGGAAGATATTCTTGGAAGATTAGAAGAAAAAGGACCACAGCATACCAATCGATTTTTCTATGGTCTTTTAGATAAAAATCTTCCAGCTGGAAATTTTGCTGCTATGCTTAGGTCAACAAATGATACTGAAAAACAAACAAAATGGGTACAAAAACTTGTAAAATCTGTCCGAGACAAAATCCACGGAAATGAAGAAACTGTTAAACAAGAACTCAAAAGAAGAAAATACGATAAAAATCGTTTCTTGGCAGAATTTTTGCCTTTTTAATTTTACTGAGGAATATGGAAGAAACGAACAAAAACAAATTCCTAAAATCATTCAATAAACTTCCATTTCGTATTCAGGACTTTTTGGCCTCTGATAAAATGGGAGCAATTATAGATGATGCTTTAAATTTAGGTAAAGTTTCATCTGAAAGATTTTCTAGTGTTATGGACATCATAACAAAAATTTTATCTTTTCAATTATCTAAAGATCAATTTAAGAATGAATTAGAAAAAAGAATCAATATTCCTCCAGCATCGGCTCAAATTGTTAATAAAGTAATTGAAGAAAAAGTCTTTAAAATGTTTGAGAAAGAATTGGGCCAATACAAACCTCATCCCTTGAAACAAAGGATTCCGCAGGAAATAGGAATAAAAGAAACAATAGAGCCTTCAGAACCCCAAAAGATAAGACCTGTCATAAAAGAAGAGATAGAACAAACTATCTCTGAACAACCCTCTTCTGAACAAATTATTCCTAAATATTCTTTTCCTGAGCCATCTGAAGTAAAGATAGAAAAACCGATTAGTAAAGTAGAAGAATTAAAAAAAGTGGTTATTCCAAAAGTTTCTTCGGAACAACAAGAAAAGATTCGAGAAAAACTATTGGCAGTGATGCAGAAAAAAGATATCAAACCTAAGATTGTTGAAGAAATGAAAAAGGTTTTTTTAAAAAAACCCTTACCTAAAAAAACAAAAAAGCCATTAAGAAAAAAGTCCATGGGAGAAGTGGCATCTTCTAAAGTTTTAAGTGGTGAAGGAAAAAAATTTGAGGATGAAGAAGCTTTTGTGAAAACTGAAAAAGAAAAACCGTATATTCTTGACGTTAAATTAAAAGAAGAACAAAAAAGAAAAGAAGAATTATCTACTACTAAGGAACCCATCCCTTATAAAAAATATCAGAAGAAAAGTCCTTTTGGCAAAGCTTAAAAATATGATCTATCAAGTGCCCCAATTTATAAAAGAGGAGACAAAATTAATGGGTTGGATTACTTTTACCCAACTATGGATTTTATTATCTTTTGGCGGATTTATTCTTTTACTTTTTTTTGTTTTTAAATCATGGCTTTGGTTGATTTTAGCAATAATTCTCGCTCCAATCGGTTTTTCCCTCGCATTTGGAAAGATCCATGGTGTTCCTATTTATACACTCGCTATGGCTGCAATTCGACATTTTTGGCTTCCAAAATACTATCTATGGAAAAAAGAAAGAACTTTTTCGAAAATACCTCATACTGTTTCTCAAAAATCCAAACCTACAGTAAAAACACAAATTAAAAAACAATTAGATAAAAAAACACTCAAGCAATTAACCGATATATTAGATAAATAAATGCCTAAAGAAACATTCAGCAGCCAATCCCTCATTTCCCTTCAACACATTAGAAAAGGGGTAATTATTCTTAAAAACGGCTCCCTCCGTTCGGTTTTAGAAGTGTCGGGTATAAATTTTGATTTAAAATCAGAAGAAGAACAATCTTCCGTGTTAATGAGCTGGCGTAATCTTATAAATAACTTAGATTTTCCATTACAAGTCGTGGCTCACTCCAGACGTGTTAATATTGAATCTTATTTAAATCTTCTTCAAGAAAGAATTGGTCAAGAAACAAATAATCTGCTTAAGCTACAGGGAGAAGATTATTATACATTTATTAAAGGGCTTGTTACTGGAAACAATATTATGAAAAAAAGATTCTATGTCATAGTGCCCTATGACCCTATTCTGTTCAAGCCCAGAACCGCATTAAGCCAAATATTGGAAGCTTACAAAACATTGCTTAATTTAAGACACCAGGCATTTTCCGCGATAATCCCTCTTGCTGATGAAAATTTCAACCAGCATTATCAACAATTAATAATCCGTCAAAATAATATTATCACTAATTTAACTAGAATGGGGTTACAATCACATCCATTGACTACCAAAGAATTAATTGAATTATTTTTCAATTCATACAATCCAGAAGCCTTTGAAAAAGAATCCATAAATATTCCGGAAGAATTTAACAAATAAAATATGCGTTTTCCAAACCCATTTAAAAGAAAACCTAAAAGCTCACAAATATTAGCTCAATCCCAGGCTATTTCTACACTTCAGGACTTAATTGCCCCTGCTGGATTAGAAATTAATACTAATTTTCTCAAATTAGGAAATAAATATTGTTCAACTATTTTTATTCTAACTTATCCAAATTATTTAGCCTCCAACTGGTTTTCCTCAATTATTAATTTGGATGAATCTTTCAATATCTCAATCTTTTTTCATCCACTTAGTATCAATAAAGTTTTGAGGGATCTAAGAAAAAAATCTGCCGAAATTCAAGCCCAATTAAGTATTGAAGCAGATAAAGGGTTAGTTCGTAATCCTTTATTAGAAGCTGCCTTAAATAATGTTGAAAAACTAAGAGATACTATCCAACAAGGTAGTGAAAAACTTTTTGAGGTAGGTGTTTATGTCACCTTTTTTGCCAATAATAAAGAAGAACTTATAAAAATTGAAAGTAAAATTAAAAATATATTAGAACAACAGTCAATTTATGCAAAACCAACAATTTTTAGAGAGTTTGAAGGCATGGAATCTTCCTTACCATTGGGTCTGGATAGATTATTACTAACTACTCCTTTAAATTCACAGCCAGCTTCAACTCTTTTTCCGTTTTCTTCTTTAGACCTCTCAGAAAACAAAGGAATCCTTTATGGCGTCAACCTACATAATAATAGCTTAATTATTTTTGATCGCTTTGTTTTACCAAACGCAAATATGGTAGTTTTTGCTCAAACTGGCGCAGGAAAAAGTTATGCTATAAAATTGGAAATTCTTCGTTCATTATTATTACGAACTAATGTATTAATTATTGATCCTGAAAATGAATACGAATACTTAGCTGATTCAATTGGCGGAAGCTATTTTAAAATATCTGTTGCTTCTGATGATAATATTAATCCATTTGAACTCCCTCAAGTAAAAGAAGAGGAAACTGGTGAAGAAGTTTTCCGTAACCATATTTTAAATCTTATCGGCCTAATTAAGTTAATGCTTGGTGGGCTTTCCCCTCAGGAAGAACTTCTATTAGACAGAGCAATTGTACAAACATACGCAAGTCGAGATATTTTTCCTAAAAATATGGCTGAGAAAAAAAATCTACCATTAATGGAAGATTTAGAAAATGTCCTTAAGAATACCGAGGGAGGCGGAGATTTAGCAGCAAAACTTTATAAATTCACCAAGGGAAGCTATTCTGGTTTTCTCAATCAACCATCAAATATTAATATTAACAATCGTCTGGTCATCTTTGGAGTAAGAGAATTAGAAGAAGAACTCAGACCTATTGCCATGTATGTAGTATTAAATTACATATGGACAATGGTAAAAAAGGATTTAAGAAAAAGAATTGTAATAATTGATGAAGGATGGTGGTTATTACGCCACGAAGAAAGCGCATCTTTTCTTTTTGGTCTAGTTAAAAGAGCACGAAAGTATTATATGGGAGTAACCTTTATTACACAGGATATAGAAGATGCTTTAAAATCGCCTTATGGAAAGCCATTAATTACTAACTCTGCTTTGGCTCTTTTACTAAGGCAATCGCCTGCCAATATTGATATTATAGGCAAAGCTTTAAATCTTACAGAACAGGAAAAAACTATCCTTTTGCAATCTTCTGTTGGTACAGGTCTCTTTTTTGCAGAAGATAAACATGCTGCTATCCAGATCATTGCCTCTTATGCTGAAGACCAAATTATTACCTCAAACCCAGCTCAGCTTATAGATATTAAGAAAGCTAAAGAAGAGTTTAAAAAAGAGTAAACAGGATCATTATGGAAAATAAAATGTCCCTCACGATATTTCTCTTCTTATTAATAACAGCTGTTATTAAAGATGTTATAGAAATCTTTTTGGGGTTTATTCCTGGAATTAACCTCTTTGTTTGGATTATTGTCCTACCTCTCGTCATTTATATCTTTGTTATTACACTTATCAGCGGAATAAGAGGTACATGGATTTTTATTGGTCAAGCATTGGACCTTATACCATTTGCCAGTATTTTGCCTATTGCGACTGTAACTGTTATACTTGTCTACGTATTCCAAAAATCACCAGCACCTGTTAAAAAAACAATAAAAACAGTAACTAAACTTACAGCTGTAACATCACCAAAGATAAAAACTAAATCCACTCCTGTAACATCACCAAAGATAAAGATCTAATTATTTTAAATAATAAATAATATGTTTAAAAAGAATATTTTTGAAAAAATAAACAAAATTCTATTAATTATTTTAATATTAAATTTAGGGTTATGGAATTTGTTTTTCACGCCTATGCAAGCTCAAGCATGTTTAGATAAAAATGGTCAACCAACTACAAATTGCCATTCTTGTAATTCTGCTGGCCAATGTGTTGATGACCCTGATGGGCCTTATTGGTGCGCGCAATGTTTTGGTAAATGCTCTGGGTCGTCATCTACTGGTTCTACTGGTAGTTCTGGGCCCATTGATGTTGTTATAGTTGGACCAACGCCGGATTGCATGCCAGTAAATCCGGATGACTTCTTTAGCACAATATCAAATCTCTATGATGGTACAGAAATGGCGGAAAACACCAAGCAAGAACTTTTAAACATGATACAAAATGACGAAAAAATTCCTGAAACTCTAAAGCCGTATCTCATAAGCTCAATACAAAATGACGAAAACATTACAGATGCTGTCAAAAACGAACTTATAAATATAATACAGGAAAACGGAATCATCCCAGAGAATTTAAAATCATTAGTTATAAACGCTGTAAAGGGAAATGCAGATATTTCAGGGCTTATTAAAAATTGGGTTTTAGATTTATTACTCGAACATATAGATATTCAGCATATCTGTAAATCACTTTCAGATGCAGCCGCAAATATAATGATTTTTGGCACAACAATTGGCACCCCAATTTCTGTTGCTATCACTCAATTATGTCCGATGATTTTACAAGAGCTTTTAGAGACGTTTCTGCAAACATTACCAAGGCCGCCAGCTCCTCCTGATACACAAATAATTCAATATCATATCTTTGATTCTTATCAATGGGAAATAGGAATTCCAGGGCTAGTTAATCCTGGCGATATTACTCAATTTTAATAAAACTTATGGCTCCAATAAATTTAATAGAGGTTTTAATTTGGTGGGCATTCCGTCTTGCTGGAATTTTAGCTTTTGCTATGATTGTTTTTGCTGGTTTTCAATACCTTACTTCTGGCGGTAATACTGCCCAACAAAAAGACGCTCAGGAAAGAATTGTGAGCGCCATTATTGGTCTGATTTTATTATTTGCCTTTTATATCATTCTCTATACTATCAATCCTGATATCTTAAAAGTTTCAACGATTGAAACTACTATTCCTTCTGGACAAGCAATAATCGCTAAAGATACTCCAGCTACCGAAGAAACAAAACTTCAACAAATTGAAAATTTTGTTTTAATTGGGGCAAATGCAGAATTAGATAACTATAATCTTATTCCTTTGTCTAACGAATTCTCTGATGGCGCCTATATTGACAAAGAAACAGCTGATAAATTAGTAAATTTAGCGAAAAAAGATCTCGGTAATTGGACTGTAACAGAAGCTTGTATAAACATTTCTAATGGTAAGTGTATTACAACCATTGACCATGAATCAACATGTCATTCTCTTGGAACTTGCGTTGATGTAGGTTATGGTGGCGATCCAGGTGAAATTATAAGTAAGGCTTTTATTGACGCTGCCAATCAAACTGGATTTGATGTTATAGATGAATATACAAACGATACGTCGCTATGGTGTTCGTCTTCTGGTTCTGGATTTCATCTTGAGTCTAACAAAAGTAATTGCACAAACGACGGTTGTTGGTTCTGCAATTAAGAATCAAATCATATCTCAGTAGCTTCTCTTTCTTGCGGCTTTATTATAATATGCCTTTCTTTTCTTTCTCCAATACTCTCTGTAGATACATCGCTCCTTAAAGCAATCTCCAAATGGATAATTCTTCTATCTCGTGCTCTCATAGGTGGTAATTCTATCTCCTTTTGTGATAAAGATACGTGACGAGCCGCTTTTTTAGCAAATTCTCTTAATTTTTCTTCCTGTATTGCCCGATAATTATTAATATCTAAAATAATCCTCCAAGGATAATCATTAGAACATTTTTTTGAAAAGATATTTAATAAATATTCTAATGCTTGCAGATTTTCTCCATCACGTCCTATTAAAAGACCGCTATAATTAATCTCTGAATCAGTTTTAATTGAAAATTGAATAAGTTTATCCTGAGGACTTTCTTGTGTACTAATCTCAAAATTTACAAAACCGACAATTGTAAGTAATTCTTCTAAAAAAGTTTTTACCTTCAATGTTTCCATAATTAACTAATAGCCTTTACCTCTGGTGTTTGATTTAGGGATTGAGTATCTTTTTTAGTCATATATTCCTGCAGAATATTTACTAAAGTAAATCCAATCCAATACAAAATAACAATCGAGGGAAATCTCTGATAGAAAAATAAGATTATAAAAGGAAAACCAAATAACATTGCTTTGTTCTGGCCCGAGCTTGGTTGAATAAAAGTTAAAAAGGAATTTAAGCAAGCTGAAATAATAGCAAGAGCAAGACTTGGGGCTTTAAGATTAATAATGCCAAGAAATAAATAATTTATTTGTTCTGGTAATTTAACAAAGTTATAAAGATAAAGGGCCCAGTCATTGACTATAGCTTGCTTAAAAAATATAAAAAGTGAAATAAAGATAGCCATTTGGAAAAAAATAAAAAAGAAAGAACCGCCAGGATTAATCTTTTCTTCTCTAAAAATCTTTATTACTTCCTGATTACCCTTTATTGGTTCTTTCTTAAACTTCTTTTGGATTTCTTTGATTTTGGGCTGTAATTTCGCCATCTTTCTTTGGTCTCCCATAGCTTTTTTATACCAAGGCCAAATAGCAAGACGAATTATTGCTGCCAAAATTAAAACAGCCAATCCTAAATCACCTTTTGTTAAATTAGAAAGCAAGGCTAAAAAATTATATAATGGTTGAAAAATTAATAACTGAAAAATATTCATAATTTATTCAAATAGTTTTAATAATAATTCATCAAGAGATTCTTTCAACTTTGAAAAATTTATATTCAAACAACCTTTCTTTGTAATAATCACAACATCAAATCCTCTTGAAAAAACTAGCAAAGAACTTCTGAGTATATTTCTAATTCTTCTTTTTAAAGCATTCCTTTGTACAGCTGACTTACTATTTTTCGCGCTTACAATAATTCCATACCTCGGATAATCTAAATCATTTTTTTTGAAAATAATTTTAAAACACTCGTTTTCTTTAACATTACCTTTAGTAAAAATTTCTTTAAAAGTAACAGAAGATGTAATTCTGTTTTTCTTTTTAAGCATTACTTAAGGAATTAATTTTTTTCTTCCTTTTTGCCTTCGTCGACTAATAACTTTTTTTCCTGCTTTAGAAGACATTCTTTTTAAAAATCCATGCGTACGTGACCTTTTTTTCTTTTTTGGCTGATAAGTAATCGACATAATAATGAATATGGGGTTTTAATCTAAAATAGCATACCAAAATATACGCTAAATATCAAACTCACTAATTATCAACAGTTTATCCCCAAAAGAGAATAATTTTCTTGCGGAAACTAAATTTTATTTTTATACTATAGAATATAAATATTGTGATTTCAATTATGAATATTAAAGAACTTTGGGAAGCAGCTTTGGGGGAAATTAAATTGAATATTTCTAAAGCCAATTATCTAACATGGTTAAAAGATACTTTTATTTTAGATATTAAAGAAGGGACAGTTTTTATAGGAGTCCCATCTAGTTTTACAAAGGAATGGCTGGAAAATAAATACCATAAACAAATTCTGCACGCTCTTTATAGCTTAAATCCTAAAATAAAAAAGATTGAATATCTTGTCACTACTAATAAAGATTCTTTGAAAAAAATAAATACTAAAAAAACAAAACGTTCTTCAGTTATTTCAAAATCGTCAGTTTTAGATGAACAATTAGAATTTAATATTGACCCTGAGACTAATCTTAATCCAAAATATCTTTTTGAAAACTTTGTTGTCGGAACGAATAATGAATTAGCTAATGCAGCATCTTTAGCAGTGGTAGAAAATTTAGGAAAAAAATATAATCCTCTTTTTATTTATGGCGGCGTTGGATTAGGAAAAACACATCTTCTGCAAGCTATTGGTAATGAACTGAGTAGGAAAAAAAAGAAATTAAAAATTTTATATGCTACATCGGAAAAATTTACAGATGACTTAGTTAATGCTATCCGTAATCAAAAGATGACAGAGTTTAAAAAAAGTTTCCGAAATCTTGACCTGCTCTTAATTGACGATGTCCAGTTTATCGCCGGAAAAGATAAAACCCAGGAAGAGCTTTTTCATACATTTAATACACTTTATGAAAAAAATAAACAAATTGTTTTTACTTCTGATCGCCCGCCCAAATCTATTCCATCGATTGAAGAACGATTAAGGTCTAGATTTGAAGGAGGTATGATAGCTGATATTGGTTACCCTGATTTTGAAACAAGATTGGCTATCTTAGAAAACAAAAGTCAGGATGTATCCTATCTTATAAATGATGATGTTCTTAAATATATAGCTGAGGCAATCCCAAAGAATGTCAGAGAATTAGAGGGAGCATTAAACAGAGTCATTGCGCATGCGCGCCTTAAAAATAGTCCAATCTCTTTAGAAGAAACCAAAAAAATATTGTCACTTATTTTAAATAAATCAAACAAATATATTTCACCAAAAGAAGTAATTAAAAAAATAGTTTCTTTTTATGACCTTAAAGAAAGTGATATTTTGGGCCATTCTAGAAAGAAAGAATTAGTAAAACCAAGGCAAATAGTAATGTATTTTTTAAGAGAAGAATTGCGTTATTCTTATACCAGCATTGCTGAGAAATTAGGCAATCGTGACCATACCACTATTATTTATGCATATAAAAAAATATCTTCTGAAATTGAAAAAAATCCTGTTTTTTGTCAAGAAATAACAATTTTAAAAGAAATGCTGTATAATAAATAAAAACCTATCCGCTTTGCTCGTAGAACTTTGTTTGCTTATTACATTCGAAAATGATAGTGGATATATTGTTGATAAAATAATGTATAAACGCTTGATAAAATCGAGGATTAAAAATTAAAAATTAAAAATTAAATTACTATCCCCATATTTTCTCCAGATTATTCATTGGTTATTCACTATTTATCCATCAAAAAAATCATTAATAATGAATACAGTCTTTTGAAAAAAGCATTTATACACAAAATATTGGGCCTTAATTATAATAATATATTTATATATTAATAATAATTAATAATAATATATTTATATATTAATAATAATTAATAATAATTAATAATCAGAATAAACAGAATAAAAATTAGAATAAAAAAAATATGAAATTTACCACTTTAGTCGATAATTTTAAAAAATCTATCAATTTAGCAGAAAAAATTACAGGAAAAAATCTAACGCTTCCTATTTTAAGTAATATTCTTTTGAAAACAAATAAAAATAAGCTCTATCTTTTGGCCACTGATTTAGAAATTGGAATAGAATTAATCATTACAGGAAAAGTAGAAAAAGAGGGAAAATTCGTCATTCCAGCAAAAACTTTTTCTATGTTTTTAAATAATCTATCTGAAGAAAAAATTACAATCGAAGAAAGCAAAAATGTTTTATCGGTAAAAAGTGGAAATTATAATACAACATTCCAAGGAATAAATCCCGATGAATTTCCAATCATTCCAGAAACCAAAACAGAAAAATATATAGAAATAGAAAAAAAAGATTTCGAAGAAGCATTAGAACAAGTGATTCCGAGTGTTGGTTATACTTCCCCAAAGCCAGAATTGAACGGTATTTTATTTAAATTAGAGAACACCACTGCAAAAAGCGTCCTGAAATTAGTTGGCACTGATAGTTTTCGTTTAGCAGAAAAAAATATTTTATCTCAAAAAATTAAGACTAATATAAAAGAGAATTTAGAAATAATAATTCCATTAAGAACCGCGCAAGAAGTTTTGAGAATTATTCAAGAAGAAATAGAAGAAGTTAGTAGTGTAGTAAGGATTTTTCCAGAGTCTAATCAGATTCAGTTTTCATTCAATGATGTTCGTTTAATATCTAGACTTATTAATGCTGAATACCCAAAATATTCTTCAATTATCCCGTCTAGTTTTGAGAATCAAACAATTTTAAATAAAAAGAAATTAATTGAGGCCGTTAAAATAGTTGGTTTATTTAGCGGGAGGGTCAATGATGTTATGTTTGATTTTAATGCATCAAAAAAGGAGATTGTTATTGAGGCTCAAGACCCTTCTTTAGGGGCAAGTCATACAGTTCTCATTCCAGAAGAGATAAATGGCAGTTCATTAAAAATGAGTTTTAATTATCATTTTTTATTAGATGGATTATATTCGATTAAGGAAGATGAGATTATTATTAAATTAAATAAAGAAATTAATCCTGGCTTGATTCATGGAAAATCTAATGATAATTTTTCTTATATTTTAATGCCAATTAAAATTTGATTTAGTATTTTGTTTTATGGCTTTTATATCAATTAGGCAAGCATTAAAGGGTTGGTCAAACACCAAAAGATTTAAAAGTTTTTTTCAGGGTCAGGACGCGATTAATGTGATAAACCAATATTTTAAAGAGAGAAAAAACTGGCCCTTGAATATAGCTAGGGCTAGTTCTTTAAAACAAGGGATATTAACAATTAAGTGTTGTAGAGCTATTATTTCGTCAGAATTACGATTAGAGGAATCGCAATTAAGGGCTTATCTTAAAAAGAGAATTCCTAAGATAAAAATTAATAAGATTTTTTATAAAATTGGATAAAATTAGATGAATAATTATGAGTGCGTCATAATTTGAAAATGATTATTGACGCCGCACTTTTTTGATTGAAGCCATCAATGGCTTCAATTTTTATTTCATTTTGATCAATTAAATCATTTACATTTATTTTATAAGAATAAACATCATTATCTATTTTATTTAATTCCCCAAGCAATATCTTATTAAGATAAATTTGGGTATTTATTATTTCAATAGGGCTATTAATTTTAATAGTGAAGTCTATATCAGCATTAACAAAATTGCCATTTTGAGGTGAAATAAATTCAATTTTAGGGATATCAGGAAAATTTATTGTTGTCTGCGGAGTATTGGTATTAATAGATATATAATCAACGCCTAAATATTTATTATACTCTTCACTGAAATTAATAATGTTTTTGTGTGCCCATAAAAGCACGGGAATTTCCCAATTCCAAAACTGTGGATCGTCTAATGGGTTTATAGGTGGAGATTCGAGAATATTATTTTTCTTAACATAATAAAGAATATTATGGATTTCATTGATACTCATAATTTCTTCGGTCTGAATATTTTTATATTCTTTTGTATTTACATAACTTCCATTAAGCATTGGGATAGAATTTTTAATTGTTTGATCATTAGTATATGGGAGTGGTTCAATAAAATTTGTTGGAGGATAAAATTCTATTGATTTTTCCATAAATTCATGCCAGCAAGGAGCTGCTAACATAGATCCTGGTGCTCCTGTTTCACTAACTACAGATCTGTCGTTATTTCCAGCCCAGACTCCGCTAACCAAGGATGTAGTATAGCCGATTGTCCACGCATCGCGATATTCAGAATCTGTTCCAGTTTTTGCTACAGCTTGAAAATCAGGAAAATATAATTGATTATTCCATCCAAATGTAGGGGCCCTTGCACTATTATCTGATAGGATACTATTAATAAGACGAGCTATTTGTGAATCTAAAACCACTTTATTTTTTAAAGAGAATTCTTCAATTGTTTGGTTATTTTTGTTTTTTATTTTCAAAATACTTATTTGTGGGTGATAGATTCCCTCTTGATTAAAAACTGCGTATGCATGAACCATTTCAATTAGTCTTACACCCCCCCCACCGAGAACTAAACTTAATCCATAATGTTCTGGCGGATCATTAAGTGTTGTAATACCAAAATCCTGCGCTGTTTTAATAGAATCTTTTATACCAGCTAGATATAAGATTTTAACTGATGGAATATTTAGAGATTGAGCAAGGGCTTGTCTAAAAGTAACTGGTCCTCTGGTTTTTTCATCATAGTTTCGGACTAAATAAGGATTTTGTGGATCAGTAGAAAAATTGGCTATTTTGTCATCTATTGCAGCATCAAAAATAATACTTTCAGGAAGAAATCCTTTTTTAAAAACTGTAGCATAAACCATTGGTTTAAAAG
>DAOVIY010000074.1 GCA_030673525.1 bacterium
TAAGTAGTTACATACGCAAGATTACTTTTTTCTTCCAATCTTTTCACTGTTTTTTCTAAAAATAAAGGTAACCATTCATCATCGTCGTCAAGGAAGGCAATATACTTTGAACCTTGGCTAGATTCTCTAACCCCTTTATTTCTTGTTGCAGGGGGGTTAGTTCTAATTTTATTATGGATATACTTTATCCTTCTATCATTAAAATTATTTACTACTTTTTCCGTCTCATTATTTGGACTACTATCAACTACAACAATCTCAAAATCTTGATAAGTTTGGTTTAAAACACCTTGAATAGCTCGTCCTATCAAATGAGGACGTTTATAAGTTGGAATAATAACACTAACTTGTTTAGTTTTCATATTATTGTGTTATTTTTTTCCATGGGTTAGTTTTTTCCCTTTAATTACTATCCAATCAGGAGTAATAATATGACATAAAAGATTCTTTTCTTTAATAAAATCGGTAAATGCGAATAAGACACCAGGATGTGTAGAAGGCTCAATATCGTGTCCTGCGAGAATGCCTTTCTCCTTTAATAGAGGATAATAATTTTCCATATCCCTTTTGACAAATCTATAGTTATGATTTGCATCTATGTAAACAAAATCTAATTTCTCTTGGATTTTTTTGTGAGCCATATCTGAAAACTCATTTATCCAAACTATCTTATTTTTGGATTTAGATAATTTCTGAGAAGCTTGAATCCGAGCATTGTCTAATTCTTTTTGGTTGGTACCGGAGTCTTCGTTCTCGGTATAATCTGGGTAATCTTGATAAGGGTCTATAAGATAAAGTTTTTTAACAGGGAGATATTTTAGGATATTTACAGCATTTTCTCCTTTATACACTCCAACTTCTGCACCAATCAAATTTTTTCTTCCCCGATAATACTTTCGTAGAAATTCAATAAATCCTCTGGGACAATTTGGATAATTGGGATAATAATACTGAATATCGTAACCGATAAGATGTAAAATATCCTGGATTAATCCTTTGAAATTTCTTTTAGATTTCTTTTTCATATTTTTATATTAAGACACCTTCTGCAGATTTTAAGATTGAAAATTCCTCTTTTTATTTCATTTCGAATTTTCCTATAAAATGGACTATTCCATATATCAATTAATTTAGATTGATTCACATTGCCTACCTGTTATCGTATCTAATCTTGATTAAAAATTCATACAATTTTCTATTGGATTTTATCACTGACTTGACTAAAGGAAATGGAAAGATTCTTATGTTTGATAGTTTTTTCATATCATTGTATTGTAAATATTCTTTTTAACTATAAAGATTTCTATAGTTTAGTCCACCTTCCAAAAATTTTAGTTTTTAAAATTATAAGATAAGAGCTTTGGAATGACTTTGGGAAAAATAGAGCCAAAAGATAATAAAAAAGATACTCAAGTCGTGGATAAGATTGGAAAGATTTCAAAAGATGAAATCTTCCTTTTTTCATTTGTCCTGCTCTACAAAAGGTTTTACCAGTAAGAAAATGGACAAAAGCTAATGCTTTCTTTCCGGCTTTTTTATAAATCTGATAGTTTTTTTTATAAAAATATTCTATTTCTTCTGACGCTGTTCCTTGTGTAAAAGATGTTGAATGTGATTCTCCTTTAACAAGAGGGTAGTAATATGCCCTTAATACTTCAGGCATAAATTCCCCCTTAAAACGCTGTAAAATTCTAAGTCCAAAGTCCAGATCCTCAAAGAGCGTCTTCTCGTCATACCAAATATTTTCTTTAGTGAAGATTTCTTTCCTTAAAACACAACCATTTCCAACATTTTTATTCCAAAACTCATTCCAATCCCATTTGCCAGGTATTTGTCTAAATCTTTCTCCGTTTTGAAATCTGACCTCAGGCTGAGTAAATACATACCCAATATCTTTTTTCTCTTCTAATTTTTTTATTGTTTTTTCTAAAAACAGAGGAAAATATTCGTCATCGTCATCAAGAAAAGCAATATACTTTGAATCTGGGCTAGATTCTTCTACTCCTTGATTTTTTGCCCCAGAAAAATTTCTTCTTATTTTATTCCTGGTGTATTTTATTCTAATATCATTGAAATTTTTAACAACCTTTTCTGTATCATCATTTGGACTGTCATCAATTATCACAATTTCAAAATTTTGATAAGTTTGGTTTAAAACACTTTGAACAGCCCGTCCTATCAAATGAGAACGTTTATAGGTAGGAACAACAACACTGACTTTTGGTAAAAAATTATTTTCAACTTTTTCCATAAATTCTTTTACTCAACTATTACTAAAGTAAAGTCTCCTGGAATAGCTTTAGGTTTAAAATTTAATTTTCTTAAATATTCAATTATTTCCTTAGCTTCGTTTACAGAATGATAAGCAGCAATTACTATTTTTATTTGAGGATTTTTAAGTAATGTTTTTTCAGCTCCTTTAAGAATTTTAAGCTCAGCTTCTTCGGCATCAATTTTTAATAAATCAACCTTTGTTATATTTAATTCCTCAAGTAAAACATCTAACGTTTTAATCTCATCCCAATTTTATTAAATTTCTCCCACTTTTCCTTTAAATTTTGTTAATTTCCTATGTTCTATTAAGACAAATTTTTGTTTTATCCTTCCGAAAAATATCATAAATACAGTATGTACCCAATGAAAGTCCCCACGCAAAAAACCTTTAACCATAACA
>DAOVIY010000011.1 GCA_030673525.1 bacterium
AATATCAATGGCTTGAGCTACTCCGCCTGTATGAAATGTTCTTAAAGTTAACTGGGTACCTGGTTCTCCTATTGACTGAGCAGCTACAACACCGACTGCTTCCCCTAAATCAATAGGTTTTCTCCATGCTAAATCAAGCCCATAACATTTCTGACAAATTCCATTTAAGCTTTCACAAGTGATTGGAGAACGAACTAATATTTCTTCAATTGAAGAATCTACTATTTTTTTAGTTAATATTTCATCTGTTAACTCTCCTTTTTTAGCTATAATTTTACCTTTTTTATCAACAACATTCTCACCTAAAATTCTTCCAAAAATCTTCTTTGTTAAATCTCCATTTTGTTTCTCAACCTTTTTTCTATTAATAATCAAGCCCTTTTTTGTTCGACAATCTTTTTCCCTGATAAGAACATCTTGAGCAACATCCACTAATCTTCTGGTGAGATAGCCTGCAAAAGAGGTCTTTAAAGCAGTATCAGCCAATCCTTTTCTTCCGCCATGCGAAGCGGCAAAATATTCCAAAACATTAAATCCTTCCTGATGGCAAGATAAAATAGGCATTTCTATCAACTGCCCCAAAGGATTAACCACTAATCCTTTCATGCCCATAATTTGCGCAGCCACTGCCCAATTTCCTTTTGCCCCAGAATTAAAAAATATATAAACTGAATCTTGCGGATCTAAAGTTTTAAAAACTAATTCTGATATTTGATCAACGGCATGCCTCCATTGTGTCTCTGTTAAAATCTTCTTCTCCTGCGCAGTTAAAAGCCCTTCTTCATATTGAGTTGTAATCTCTTCAACTTTTTCAGATGTCTCATCTAAAATCTCTTTTTTCTTTGAAGGAACTCTTATATCAGTAAGTCCCCACGACATGCCTGATAAAGTAGAATAATAAAAACCTAACTTCTTTATATTATTTAGAATTTCGGCGCTTTTATGAAAATCATTAAAATAATTAATTATATCTTTAGCAACACCTTTTATGTCTTTACTCGTCAATTGTTTGTTTATGAATGAAAAATCTTTTGGCAAAATTTCATTAAAAATAATTCTTCCTACAGTAGTACTAATTAATTTATTATTTTCTTTTGAAATGCGAACCTTAATCCTTTCTTGAAGTCCGATTTTTTTATATTCATAAGCTAATAACGCATCATTTGAATCACTAAAAATTTTCTCTTTCTGTTCACTTGCAGATTCTTTTGTTTTTTCGTTTTTTTCCTCAGACATATCCATTGTTAACCAATAAATACCAGCCACCATTTCATGACGAGGCAACATAGCAGGTTCTCCATCAGATGGCTTTAATAACCCTAAGGTTGATAACATTCTATTTTCACTTTCTCTCTGAGCTTCTTCAGATAAAGGAACATGCACCGCCATTTGATCTCCATCAAAATCAGCATTAAAAGGCGGGGTTACTAAAGCGGATATTTGAATAGCTAATCCTTCAATTAATTTTGGACGAAAAGCTTCAATGCTTAAACGATGAAGCGTAGGCGCTCTATTTAAAAGAACAAATTTATTTTTCACTATATTTTCTAAAATCTCCCATATAACATCAGATCCCTCCTCAATTAAATGATTTGCAGCACGAGGATTAAAAACTATTTCTCTTTTTATTAACTCGCCAGCTACAAATGGTTTAAATAATTCCAAAGCCATTTTTTTTGGCAATCCACATTCGTGAATTTTTAGTTCGGGGCCAATAACAATTACTGAACGACCTGAATAATCCACTCTTTTTCCTAAAAGATTCTGACGGAAACGCCCTTGTTTACCTTGTAAAATATCAGCTAAAGAACGCAACGGACGATGTTGGGCTGAATGCATAGGAGCAGCGCCAGAACCTTTTCTTATAGAATTATCAATTAAAGCGTCTACTGCTTCCTGCAGCATTCTCTTTTCATTTTTTATAATAACTTCAGGCGCTCTAAACTCTAATAATTTTTTTAAACGATTATTACGATTAATAACACGGCGATAAAGGTCATTTAAATCTGATGTAGCAAATTTTCCTCCATCCAACTCTACCATTGGACGCAAATCAGGAGGAAGTACGGGAAGTATAGTTAAAAACATCCATTCTGGACGTGTCTTTGAACGTAAAAACCCTTTTGCTAATTTAAGACGATTAAGAACTTTTTTATCAACATTTTTTAAATGCGATTTCTTCTCAATTGTTTTTTCTAACTCACTGACTAATTTTTTAAGGTCTATTTGTTCTAAGAATCTTCTCACTGGCTCACCTCCTGTTTCTGCTGTGAAAACTTCACCATATTTTTTTGAAAGATTTAAATAATCAATTTCAGAAAAAATAGCTTTTGGCTTTATCAGATCTAATCCTATTCGCGCTTGATTACGAGATTTTGTTAAATCTTTTTTCTTATTTTTAGGCCATGATTTTGATTTAATCTTGTATTCAGATTCTATTTCATCTAAAGCTTTCTTTTTTGCGGCTTCATCTACAGAAGTTACAATATAACTATTATAATAAATGACTCTTTCTAAAGCGGCCATTGGAACATCAAGCGCTAAAGAAATTCGTGAAGGAATGCTACGTAAAAACCAAATATGAACTGCTGGAGTAGCTAATTTAATATGACCCATCCTTTCTCTACGAATAAAAGAACGTGTTATTTCTACTCCACAACGATCACAAACAATCCCTTTATAGTGAGCGCCTTTATATTTTCCACAAGGACATTCATAATCTTTTACAGGTCCAAAAATCTGCTCGGAAAAGAGACCTTCTTTTTCTGGCTTTTGAGTCCGATAATTGATTGTCTCAGCTTTAGTAATCTCTCCATATGACTTATTCCCTTCTATATATGACCAAGATAAAATCTCCTCTGGAGAGGCAATTTTTAAACCAAGCGCTTCAAAATCACTAACCTTTTTTTCTGTGTCTTTTGTCATAAACTACTTAATTACTAATTATCCTTATTTCTTTCTTCTTCCTTTTTGACTCCAATTAAATTTACTGACAAAGCTAATGATTGCAACTCTTTGAGAATCACGTTAAAAGCAGCAGGAATATTCGGATTTTCAATTTTTTCTCCAGTAATTATAGCTTCATAAGCTGACCCTCTTCCAAATACATCATCAGATTTTATTGTGATCATTTCCTGAAGCGAGTATGCGGCGCCATATCCTTCTAATGCCCAAACTTCCATTTCACCGAATCTTTGTCCTCCAAAATGAGCTCGGCCGCCTAAAGGTTGCTGGGTAATTAAAGAATATGGACCAATTGCTCTCATATGAACTTTATCCTTTACCATATGTTCTAATTTCATTATATACATTATGCCTACTGCCACGTCTTTATGAAATCTTTCGCCAGTTTTGCCATTATATAAAGCAACTTTTCCATCTTCTGGTAACCCGGCTTTTACAAGTTCTTTTTTGACATCTTCCTCAGTGGCCCCATCTAAAGACGGGGTAACAGCTCTATATCCTAATTTCTGAGCTGCTAAACCTAAATGATTTTCAAAAACCTGTCCTAAATTCATTCGACTGCCTATTCCCAAAGGATTTAAAACCACATCAACTGGAATTCCATCTTCTAAATAAGGCATATCTTCTTCAGGAACAATAACAGAAATAACACCTTTATTTCCGTGCCGTCCAGATAATTTATCCCCTGCCATAGTTTTTCTTAACTCTGCAATTTCCACGCTTATGCTTTTTATAACCCCAACATTTAATTTATCCCCTTCTTTACGAGAAAGAATTTTTGTTTTAACAACTCTGCCTTGTCGAGATGGCTCAAGAGTTAAAGATGTATCTTTTATATCTTTCATCTGCTCTCCAAAAATAGCTTGTAGTAATCTTTCTTCAGGGGTTAATTCTGCTTTCCCTTTTGGTGAAATCTTTCCAACTAAAATATCTCCCCCTTTTACTTCAGCTCCTATCATTATTATTCCATCTTCATCTAAATTCTTTAATTTATTTTCGGAAACGTTAGGTATATCTCGAGTAGTACTTTCTTGACCTAACTTAGTTTCTACTACATCACAAGTAAATTCTTCTAAATAAACCGAAGTAAAATAATCATTTTTTAAAACTCGTTCTGAAATAACAATTGCGTCTTCATAATTAGCTCCAAAAAACGGCATAAAAGCAACCAATAAATTTTGCCCTAAAGCCAAAGCCCCATTTTCTGTAGCTGCTCCATCTGCCAACAAAGTTCCTTTTTTTACAACATCTCCTTTATTTACAACAGGTTTTTGCATCAACCAACTATTTTTATTGCTACGGCCAAAATTAATTAATTCGTAAGTTCTGTTTTTCTTATCACTTGTCTTTATAACAATATGATTTGCATCTGCTTCAATAACTTTACCCTCAATATCACTAATAAGACACTGACCTGATTCAAAAGCAATTTTTTCCTCCATTCCAGTACAAACTAACGGAGCTTTTGGCCTTAAACAAGGAACAGCTTGTCTTTGCATATTTGCTCCCATCAACGCTCTATTAGATTCATCATGCTCTAAGAATGGTATTAAACTAACAGCAACAGAGATAATTTGCTGACAGGAAACATCAATTAATTCGACTTCTTTGTTATGAATTAAAGTTGGCTCCCCTTTAACCCTTGCCCCAATTAATTCCTCTTCCATTTTTCCATTTTCATTGACATTAACAGTACCATGGGCAATTTTATATTTTAATTCGTCAAAAGCATTAAGCCAGATTATTTCATTAGTAAGCTTGGCGTTTTTTACTTTGATATAAGGTGTTTCAATAAAACCAAACTCATTTAATCGTGCATAAAGAGATAGGGAAAGAACCAAACCGATATTCTGCCCTTCAGGAGTCTGGATAGGACACAAACGTCCGTAATGGCTGGTATGAATATCCCTAACCTCCAATCCCGCCCTTTCTCTTACTAATCCACCTGGACCCATGCAAGTAATTTTCCTTTTATGTTCTAACTCTGAAAGCATATTCATTTGTTCCATAAACTGACAAAGCTGGGAAACATTAAAAAATTCCCGCAGCACAGCTACTAATTGTCGGGGATTTATTAATTGGGCAGGAGCCAATGTTTCGGGATCTAAAGTAGCCATTCTATCTTGTATTGTCCGACGCATACGCATCAATCCAACCCTAAATCTCTCTGTTAAGATTTCTCCAACCGCTTTTACTCTCCTATTTCCTAAATGATCAATATCATCATCAATAGCCTCTGGATCATTATTTAATCTAATAATTTCTTTAATAATCGCTATAAGATCATTTAATATTAAGCTTCTTTCATCAAAAGAAGTATCAAGCTCAAGCCGTTGATTAAATTTATATCTTCCAACTTTAGCTAAATCATATCTATCAGATCGGAAAAACATATTATTAATTAAATCATAAGCATTATCAAAAGTAGCTAATTCTCCTGGTCGTAAGTGGTGATAAATTTCAACATAACCTTCTTCCTGGTTTGTGGACGAATCTTTCTTTAAAGTACTTTCAATATATTTTACAGAAGATTTTTCTTCTTCAGTTTTAAACGCTTTTTGTATATCATCATTTGTCTTCAAGCCAAAAATCCTAAGTAAGGCGCTTATTGGCACTTTTCTTTTTCTATCTATTTTTACGCTAATAACCCCGTCATTATCAGTCTCAAATTCTAACCAAGCCCCGTGATAAGGGATAAGTTTTGCTCCAAATAATCTTCGTCCTCTAAAATTTACAGAAGAAAAATATACTCCTGGAGAACGATTGATTTGCGAAATAACAACTTTTTCTACACCATTAATAATAAAAGTCCCACGTGGAGTCATAATGGGAATTTCACCAAAATATACTTCTTGTTCTTTCTCAATACCTGTCTTTTTATGAATTAAACGTAATTTTACACGAATAGTAAATTCATAATTTAATCCTTTTTCTTTGGCTTTAATTTCCGATATTTTTGGAGGTTCAAAATAATAATCTTCAAAAGCCAATTCTAAATCTTTACCTGTATAATCCCCAATTGGTAATAACTCTTTAAAAACCTCCCTTATCCCTTTTTCTAAAAACCACTGAAAAGAATCAGTTTGAAATTGGGTTAATCGCGGAGGTTCTAAAATGCCCCGGGAATGACGGGCAAAAAATTTTATTGTAGGTTGATTAGACATCAAAAAACAAAAAAAATTCCTAATTATAATTAATAAGGACTTGCTTTCTATTGGTCAACAAAACCTTTTTTCTCGCTTTGCTCAAAATAGGTTATGGTAACCTTTTTTGCTTTGTTTAAAAACGTTGAAATTAAAATAAGAGTTATTTTAATTTTAATTTTAAAATTTTAGCGCGTATAAAATAGATTGGGATATTCTTTGTGAAGTAATGCTTTTTTCTTTGGAAAAATCAACCTTCCAATCTTTAATACTTGTGACTTTTATTTTATTCTTTTTTAAAAATTTGTCAAGTGTTTTAAGCAATTCATCGCTTTTTTCCACTTGAATGCGATATTTTTGTCCCTCAATTGTATTAAAAGAAAGAAAAATCATATCCTTTTTAAATGTTTGCGCCTCCATTCTTTAATCTTTTTATGGTTTCCTGAAAGCAAAATATCAGGAACTCGCCAGGTTATTTTTTTATTTTTCTTATTTGGATAAAAAATTTCCGGCCTTGTGTATTGAGGATATTCGCCTTTTCCCTCAAAATCCATACTAAATGATTCCTCTAAAAGTGATTCCTTTTTAATAACACCGGGAATAAAACGAGCAACAGCATCAACTAAAATCATTGCCGGCAATTCTCCACCTGTTAAAATATATTCACCAATGGATATTTCCTCATTAGCTATATACTTAGCAACCCTCTCATCTACTCCTTCATAACGCGGACAAATAAGTATTAATTGGTCGTATTTAGATAATTGTTTTACCTTTTTTTGTGTTAACTTCTTCCCTTTTGCGGAAAAAAGGATAATGCGGCATTTTTTAATCTTTTTCTTTTTTAAATCTTTTATAGCTTTAAAAATCGGCTCCACTTTAAAAATCATTCCCATGCCTCCGCCATAAGAGCAATCGTCAGTTGTTTGATGGCGATCTAATGTCCATTTCCGTAAATTATGAATATGAATTTTTATAAGCCTTTTCTTTTGGGCTTTTTTCAAAATAGAAGCATTAAAATAAGAATCAAAAATCTCAGGAAAAATTGTGAGAATATCAAAACGCATAAAATAATAAACAATTAACAAAAAATCGCGGTACCATTATAATACCGCAATTTTCGTTTTTTTTCAATCACGCCTAAGCGTAATTTTAGAGTTTTAAATCCTCAACAATATCATCTGCAGCTTTCTCTGCTTCTTTTGATGAATCAGTTCTAGCCTCTCGACTTACCCTTGAAGAACCTTCAGGCTCTTCAATCTTGAGGTTAACTCTGGCTTTATTCTTTGCTCCAGCTACTTTCAAAATAGTCCTTAATGCTTTGGCCATTGAGCCCTGACGGCCTATGATTTGAGCCATATCTTCAGGATCTACTTTTAAAGTAAGGAGTACACCCATTTCATCTACTTTTCGCTCTACTTTTACTGCTTTAGGATTACTTGCGATGCTTTTAACTATAAATTCGAGCAATTGTTGATCTACATGTGTTTCTGCCATAATTTCAGAATTAATATTTTCTTAACTTAATAACTAAAGTAGCTATCGACCGATCTCTTAGCCACTGGATAATTTTTATTTTAAAGCACTCAAAAAAGAAAGTCAAGTAAAATGAATAAATTATTCTCCTGCTAAAGCCTCCGCTTCTTCTAATTTTAATGAAAAAAGCTGGGAACTGTTATTCTCTGATAAAGTTATTCCGTAAATTATTTGAACAGCATTCATAGTCATTCTGTTATGAGTAATGATAATAAATTGAGTATTTTTAGTAAGTGCTTTTAAGATTTCAGAGAAATGAGCACTATTCTCTTCATCTAAAGCCGCATCAATTTCATCCACAACAACTAATGGGGAATTAGACTGATTAACTAAGGCAAAAAGAAGACAAGCAGTAATTAGAGTTTTTTCCCCGCCAGAAAGCATATCAATCCCTTTTAATCGTGTTTTTGGAATATTAATTTTAATATCAACCCCCCAGACAACATCATGATTATCAAATTCTTGTTTAACCTGAATTAATTTAGCTGAACCGCCCTTAAATATAAGTTGAAAATAATGATTAAATTCTTCATTTATTCCATTAATCGCTTTGTTAAATTTCTCTTCTATTTGATTATTTAATTCTTTTATCAAAGTATTAAGATCTTCCACCCCTTTATTCAGATCCTCAATCTGCTGGTTCAAAAAATTATAACGATTAGAAACATCTGTGTACTCATTCATTATATTTTCGTCTTCTGCGCCTATTTCTGATAATTCCTTCTTCCTTCGCCAAATTTTATTTTCTAAAGCAGAGAGCTCTTCCAAAGGAACTAATTGCGCGTTTTTTTCGTTTTGATAGAGTTTTTCAATTTCTTGAAATTCAAATCCAGCCTCCCCTAATCGCCTCTTAAAATCTTGCATGCGCAAACGAAATTTTTCATTTAAAATTTCCTCTCTCTGTAATTCCCTATACAATTTTTCCTTTTTTTCCCTTTTTGACTCTATTTCTTGAAATTTACTTCTAAAATCCAAGCCCCTTTTATTTAATTGATCCTGCCATTTACTCAATTGTTTATTTTTTCCATTTATCTCTTCTTCGATTTTCTCCAGGCTTTTCTTAATTTCTTTAAGATTTTCTTCCTTTTTTTCTTCCTGACTTTCAGAATTAATTATAGTATTCACATCTTGAATTATATTTTTTATCTCTTTTTTTATTTTCTCTAAACTGGAAAAACTTAATAAAGATTGTAATTTTTCTTTAATAGCAAAAATCCTCTTTTCAAGAGATTCTCCTGTAATATTGAATTTACTACCTACTTCTTTTCTTCCTAAAACCCTTAATTGAGTTGATTTTTGGTTTTGAAAATCAATAATTTGCTGGGTAATATCTTTTATTTTGATTTCCAGGCTTTTATCAGATTTTTCATTTGATAGACCAATCTCTTTTTCTTTTTCCCTAATCTCATTTTCCAAAACCTCAATATCTTTTTTAATTTTATCAATATCAAGATGTGGATGAGTATCTTCTTGCAGGGTTTGGTGATAGATATTAACAAAGTATTTTTTTTCTATTTCCAACAATTTCTCCTTGATTTTTTCCCTCTTTTCCCAACGACTCACCTGTCTTTTTAAGGAGCGCAGATGAGGAAGAATCTCTTGCTGAAGGGCTTGAGCCTTATCCAAATTAATTAAAGTATTTTCTAGCTTTCTTTTCGCTTCTTCTTTTTTTATCTCCAGGTTTTTTAATCCCAAATTTTCTTCCAACATCATTCTCCTTTCTCGAGAAGAAACTTTTAAAATATCGCCAATAGATCCTTGGTTAATTATAAAAAGGCCTTTTAGTCCTAATCTAGCCGCAGCCAGTACTTCAACAATATCCTTTAGACGACAAGATTGATGGTTTAAAAAATAACTATTATTATCTTCTTTATCAATTCTTCTTAAAATACTTAACTCGGAAACTTCTAAAGGAAAATTCTTTTTGCTGTTATCAAATATTAATTCCACTTCAGCAAATCCAGCAGAAGAGTCTTTATTTTTACCTAAAAAAATTAAATCCCTGCCTTTTTCTGCACGTAGATTTTTAAAACTTTGTTCTCCAAAGGCCCAACGAACAGCATCAACAATATTGGATTTTCCAGAACCATTTGGGCCAACAATCGCTGTAAAAAGACAAGGAAAATCCAAAACAGTCTTTCCTGAAAAAGATTTAAAATTCTTTAAAATAATACGCTTTAAAAACATAAAAGATATCTTATTTCCATTTCTTCTTAGACAAAGCTTTTTTAGCGGCATTTACTTCTGCTTCCTGTTTGGAATAACCTTCGCCTTGAGCAATAAATTCTTTGTTAAGATATACACCAACCTGAAATTGCTTTAAATGGTCTGGCCCCCAACTTTCTAATGTTTTATAAATTGGAGTAATACTTAAATTCTTCTGGCTTTTTTCCTGAAATACGCTTTTTGGATCTTTATATGATTCAGTTTCTAAAATTCTTTCTGTTTTTGATAAAATATGTTTCTGCACAAATTTTTTAGATTCATCAAAACCCTTATCTAAATAAATAGCCCCTACAATTGCTTCTACAGTATTAGCTAAAAAATATGGATGGGCTTTTTCCAATTCATGTTTTTCTCCCTTGGAAACTAAAAGATATCTTTTCAAATTTAATTTATCAGCTACGTCTAATAAAGAATCACTATTTATTAACGCTGCTCTTAGGGCTGTTAATTCCCCTTCCATTAGCTTTGAAAATTCTTTAAATAAATATTCGGCAACAATCAAACCTAAAATTGAATCTCCTAAAAATTCTAATCTTTCATTATGCCCTATTTCCCGCCATTCTTTATTCTCATTCAAAAAAGACCGGTGAGTTAATGCCCGTTTTAATAAATCTAAATTATTAAATTCTAATCCTAGAATTTTTTCAATTTTGCGAAAATCAATCTTCATTATCCTTTTCTTTTTTATGAATAACCTCTTCCATCTCACGATAAACTGTCCCTAATACTCCGTTTACAAAACGGCGCGAAGAATCACCACCAAAAGTTTTAGCTAATTCTACACATTCATTAATAGCGACTTTTGGAGGGACTTCTCTTGAATCAGCAAATAACAATTCAAAAATTCCAATTCTTAGAATATTTCTATCAATAATATTAATTTGACCCAATGGCCATTCAGGAGCTCCAGAAAGAATTAATTTATCCAATTTATCCCATTGACTCAATATGCCGCTTAAAAGCTCTTCTGGATATTCTTTATTAGATAGTCCATCACCCAATGATTTCAAGTTTCTTTGAAATATTTCCTTTACATCTTTATTTTGTTTCGAAAAATCCCATTCATAAAGAGTTTGTAAGACAATAGAGCGAGAAAGATGTCGAGAGCCCATATGAAAAAGTTTAAAGTTTAAAATTTAATCCTTTTTTTCTATTTCTTTTTGCTTTAATTTCTTCTCCTTCTTTGAAAGTCCTTTTAACACATCAATAACTTCCTTCTCTTTATAATAACCACAAAAAGGACAAACACGATGAGGCATTATCATTTCTTTACAATGAGAACATTTAATAAAATTAAGCGGCTTAAGAGCCATGTGAGATCGGCGTTTATTAGTTCTGGAACGTGTATGATGACGAGCAGGAACACCCATAAAAATAAATTGCAACTGTTAATTGTTAGTTATTAATTGTTAATTACTATTAGTTTTAGTTTTAAAAGATTAACACAAAGAGCCTCTAAGGGCAAGAATTTAATTAGTTTTTTCTAAGCTGATATTTATCTTCCTGCCATCTAATATTACCTCCCCCTTAAAATCAAAATCTTCAATTTTATCCCAAATAATCTTTTCTATGCGCAACCCTTCTTTCATTTGTTTCTCATTCTTTTTTAATAATTCTATGATTGAGCTTTCACCTTGAAAACAAATGATTATTTTATCAGAAGAAAATAATTTGGATTTTTGGCGAATAATCTGAATCTGCCTAAAACAATCACGGATTATGCCCTCTTCTTTGAGCTCTGGCGTAATTTCAATATCTATTTCAACTTCCTTTTCTAATTTATTATCAAAAATAACTTGTTTAACATTCACCTCGTCTTTAATCAACTGCAGTAATTCTTCTTTATCTTTTAATTCATAATCTTTAATTCTTAATTCATTTAATGGCTGCCTCACTTTTATTCCTGCATAAGATCTTTCTGAGAGAGCCAATGAAGCAATTTCTCGAATTTTTTCCATATCTTCTTCTAAAGTTTTATCGATTAATTTTTTATCAATCTCAGGATAATCACAAAGATGCACTGACTCTGGGTCTTTTTTATCTTTTAAACTTTGATAAATTTGTTCGCTAAAAAATGGCGTAAATGGAGCTACTATTTTACTTAAATTAAATAAAACATACCTCAAAACTTGTGATGCTTCTTTTTTCTCTTTACTATTTTTAAACCTCTGCCTAGATCTTCTTAAATACCATGTTGAAAGATCATTAATAAATTTTTCTACAGGCCTTATTGCTTTTAATA